>JARFPR010000440.1 GCA_029288195.1 Gammaproteobacteria bacterium
TCGAAACAAAAACGTTAACCGGAACTCGATATGAAATTCGCCTCGTTTATCGCCGCTTCGGCCCTGCTGCTGTCCGCCTGTGCCCATATCGGCTTGCAATCCATCAACACCGGCGGCCAGCCCACCGCACCGGGCTGGCAGGTCACCTTTTTCGACGACTTCGACGATTTCAATCCCGCCAACTGGCAGGACCAGATGCTCTGGGTCAACAACGAGGACCAGTGTTACGTGCCCGACAATCTGCACGGCACGCGCGAGGTCAGTAATGGCACGCTCAAGCTGCGCGTCGTCGATCTCGGCGAAAAACGCCCCTGCGACAACGTCGACAAGCTCGGCAAGCAGCACCCGGATACGCAGTATGTTGCCGGGCGCATTGCATCCAAGAATCGCCAGGAGTTCGTCAAGGGCAAGTGGACCGCCCGGCTGCGGGTCAGGAACAGCGGTCAACCCGGCATGTTTCCCGCCTGGTGGTTACTCGGCGCGCGCAACAATGAGCCGCCGGTGGAGGAGCCCGACGAAAACATTTGCTGGCCGATGACCGGCTCGGGTGAAATCGATATCTTCGAGCATCACTCGGACGGCGGTCCCGATCATTACGCCGCGCGGGCGATCAAGAGTCTCGGTTACTGCGACGGCGGTGACTGGCAGGCACTGATGCTGGTGCAGGCGGCAACGCTCGCCGACTACCACGAGTACTCGGTCGAGTGGGAAAGCAGCGACCTGGTCTTCCGCCTCGACGGCGAAGAGGTCTACCGCAGCCCGGGCGAAGGTGAAAGCTTCCCCGAGCCGCTGTTCGCGATCCTGAACTTCGCCAAGATCAAGCCCGACCCGATGACGAGCAGCTGGACCATGGAGGTCGACTGGGTCAAGCACGAGGCCCGCGAGTAAGGCCGTTCAGGCCGTCGAGGGTTCCCCGGAATTCGAAAACTCTTGTAGCCTTATTTTGGTGTTTGTGCTATATAGCAGTATTGTTTATTCGGCTTTACCTGTGTATAGGGTTTGATTCCGGCATCTCCGGGGTTAACAGTACTATTCAGAGCAAATGGTCACGCTAAATCAATATCGTTGTTAGGATTCTGGTTTTAGCCGGGGAAAAAACAGAAGAATAAAAAAAGTACCATCCTGAAGAGGAAAGAGAGTACTTGGGGCTGGCTTTCGTAGATAGTCACAAAGGTGTCAGTATAAGACGCCAAAGCCATTCAATAATTAATTATAAGCATATAACCATGTCAGATTACGAAACAGCGGCAAAGGACAGAGTACCCCTCATACAAAAAGCGGCTTTCGGGTCGGGTCACCTGGTGAATAATTTAATGCCGGGGGCTCTGGGTGTTTTTATGTTTTTCCTCCTGACCGCCTTTGGTATGGATCCCTTTTTGGCAGGATTACTCGGTGGTTTACCCAGATTAGTCGATGCCATTTCTGACCCCGTCATGGGTTATATTTCAGACAACACGAACACTCGCTGGGGAAGACGAAGGCCGTATATTTTTATTGGCGCCATCCTGACAGGTCTCATGTTTATTTTGCTCTGGCAGATGGATGAGAGTAATTCACAGGACTACAACTTTTGGTATTTCCTGGTCATTTCCTGCATTTTTATCCTGGCCAACACGACCTTTTCCACACCGCTGATTGGACTAGGGTATGAAATGACCTCGGATTACAACGAGCGGACACGACTGATGGGCCTGGCCAATATCGTAGGCCAGGGGGCCTGGATGGTAGTACCCTGGTTTTGGGTTTTAATCGCCGATGTAACCTTGTTTGAAACCCAGGCCGAAGGGGTTAGAACACTCGCTTTCATTGTTGGTATCATCGCGATTGTCTTCGGTGTTTTACCGGCCATTTTTTGTCAGGGTATCGATTCCAGTAAGATCGAAAATCGCCAGGAGATATCATTGAAAAACATGGTCACTCTCTTTGGAGATTTATTCAAAGGTATGGTCCAGGTATTCAGGCATAAACCATTCTTAAAGCTGTGTGGTGCTACTTTCCTGGTTTTCAACGGGTTTCAAATTGTCGCCTCTTTCAGCTTTTTCATTATCTTGTTCTATTTGTTTAATGGCGATTATGCCGCTGCGGGAACCTGGCCAGCCTGGTTTTCTACCATCCTCGCAGTGATTACTGCTTTCTTCGTGATCCCGGTGGTCGCATGGATGGCCAGCAAATATGGAAAAAGAAAGGCATTTGTCATTTGTACCGCCATTTCAATCGTTGGGTATGTTTTGAAATGGTGGGGCTTCGATCCGGAGAATCCTCTCCTGATGTTTTTCCCGCTTCCGTTGATGGCATTTGGAATGGGTTGTCTGTTCACCCTGATGATGAGTATGACCGCCGACATCTGTGACCTCGACGAATTAGCGAACGGGATGCCCCGTAAAGAAGGTACGTTCGGTGCCATTTATTGGTGGACCGTAAAATTAGGTCAGGCCCTGGCATTGATTGTTGGCGGGGCGGTGCTGAGCTGGGTAGGATTCGATGGTAATGCCGCGACTCAATCAGCAGAAACCATTACCCAGTTACGCATTGCAGATATCGTAATCCCGTCTATTACCGCAGGTTTGGCGATCCTGGTCATGTGGAATTACGACTTAACGGAAGAAAAAGCCAGGGAAATAAAAGCCGAGTTGGAATCAAGACGAGGTGCGTTGTAATTTAATCACGCGTAAAAGATAAAAAAATGTCAGCACAATTATTAATCATATTAGTGGGGATTGTCCTCGCAGGCGTGTCAGTTCTCAGCAGTCTTGGCAAAAAAGACGCTGGCACACAGCTCATTAATCCAAAGGTGGGTATACCCCTGGGGGTTCTCGGGGTAGCGATGATCATTTACGGTAGCTACACATCGGATGTGGCGCATGTCAGTAGTCAGATGGAACAAATTACCCGGGGAAACCAAATAGAGATTGAAGGCCCGGTTACTGCCGTTAAAGTGATTTCACCGGTCGAAGCAGATTCTGTCGATTGCAGAATTCTGTCCATGGGCGTATATCCGGAAGGTCATGAGAAAGATATCTGGGTAGTACTCAAGCCTTCAGATGAAAGATATTATCCGCAATCAGACCATACCAATACCTCTTATAAAAGAGATGGAGAATGGCAGGTAGTTACCCGGTTTGGTGGAGATCTTGAAGAAAAGTACGAGCTAATTGTCTATGAAACCGATGCATCAGCTTCACAGTTTTTTAGTACCACTATCCAGGATTGGAAAACCCAGGAATCTTATCCTGGACTCAAAGACGTAGAGATACCTCAAGGTGCAACCGAAGTAGACAGAATAAATGTGTATCTGGGAAAAAATTGTCGCGGCGTCTTCTAAAAAAAATACAACGACTAAATAAATCTGTCCCGGTTTTTCCATTTGTGGACTAAAGATTCGATCTTAACTAGATCCAGCTGTATACAAAGCACCGATGCTCCCAAACATGTGGTATCAATAAATCCGCTGGCGGGGAATCGAACTCTGCTCAGGAATTATTGCAAAAATTATTGGCAATTGTTCTCCGACCCCTATTCTTCTAACGTCACATCAGGACGACGGTTGGCAACCAGGACAAAAATACATCTTGCGCCCACCGCTCATGTTAAGTTCGATATTCGTACCGCAATAATGGCAGGCCTTGCCAGCGCGACCATAGGTATTGAAACGATATTGCTCGCGCTTTTTCAATCCTTTGGCCTTCAGCCGTGCCACCAGCGACGGCGGATTGGTGATGCCGCGCGTGCGATACGAGCGACGCGTGATTTTAATTATTAACCGTGCGAGCTTGTCGATCTGTTCAGTGGTGCAATCTGTGGGGCGCCTGAGTGGATGGAGTCGCGCCAGGGTCAGTATTTCCGCACGAAGATAATTCCCCAGCCCGGCGACAAAACCCTGGTCGAGTAGCAACGCTCCCAGCTGGCGCCGGCAAAAGGAACGTGATTGAAGGCGTTGAACAATATCTTCGACCGAAGGATTCTCGCTCAATACATCAGGACCGAGACGCGCTAAAAACGGATGTTCGTCAAGCCGTTTAGTTTTGACAACCTCGATGTCCGATGCGCTGTATAAATATGCGCTGTGCCTGTCGTTATGCAAGGCAAGGCGAAGCTGACGGTTGGTTTGTGGTATTCGACCGCGAGCACAGGTGTACCAGCGCCCATAGAGTTGGTTATGGCTATAGATAGTCCAGCCGTTATCGAAATGGGTAAGCATGGCCTTGCCACGCGTATCGACCCGGGTCACGAGGCGGCCGCACAGGCGCCGTTCGAAGGGCTGCAAATGCCCAAAAGCAAACTCGATTGCCTCGATTTTGCGATGGGCAACGGCGGCTTCTACACGATCAGCTGCTTGCCGAATCTCGGGTCCCTCGGGCACTGTAACAATCCTCTAAAGTAATCTATACGTGCGCAACAGAACGAGGGACTACACCTGCGGTTAACCAGCGGCTCAGGCTTCGTCGAGTGCAAACCGTTGGCGCAGGAAACGGGCGATGCCCTCCTCGTCATGATGCCCGATAACCGCCGTCGCGGCTGCTTTGATGGCGTCGTTAGCATTGGACGGCGCGTAACCCTCGTCAGCAACCTCGAACATACTGAGGTCGTTGTCGCTGTCGCCAAAACAGATGACGCACTCTAGACCCAGCAGTTCCTTCAGCGTCTTGATCGCGCCACCCTTGCTGGCGTCGCTGTGATGAACATCCAACCAGTTCCAGTCGGCGCCTTCCCAGGCCAGGCCGGAATAAGCAACGAGGTGCGCTTCATCCTCAACGCTGCGCATAACCGCCTTGATGGCTTCAGGCACCCCGATCGAATTGACGTGTGTGACTGCAGCATCTGCCGGCAATTCGTCCAGTCCGAGCATGTTGACGTTATCTTCGATACCGAGGGTCCGCACGAGTGCGAGCTCGGCATCTGTTTTCAACTCGGGGTGATACACCGTGCTGGTATCGTCTTCGTCCAGGGTGAAGACGAAAGGCGACACCCCTTGCCGGATGCATGCCCCGACGACGTTTTCGAGCTCGGACGCCGTGAGCGTCATGCTACTCGAAAAACGCCGCTGTTGGGGATGCCAGATCATGACGCCGTTCTTGTAAGCATGCGGCAAATCGAAGCAATGGCCTTCCAGGATTGTCCGCGCCCCGTGAAGTGTCCGCCCTGTCGCGATGGTGTAGGCAATCCCACGCTTCGACAACAGCTTGAGCGTCTCGCTGGTGTAATTCGATATTGTCGAATTCCGATTTAGTAGCGTTCCATCGAGATCGAAAACAATGAGCTCCATCTTTCCTCGCGGCTTAAGCCTCGGTATCCATTTTCCATACGCATTTGGAAGCACCGCTGAGATAAGGTGCAGGCATCATTTGCTCGCGTCTAGTTTCCGCGCGCTTGAAGATCGAGATAGTAATATAAACTCCCCCTATCACCAACAGATGGGCTACCCAGACGTAGCCAAAATAATGTATGGATAAAAACGAAACAGAAAATATCATGCTCCACATCCACGAAAGTACTTGCATCAGGTAATGCCCCGACCGAACATCGAGATGTTTCAACGGGTTAAAACGATGGTCCATAACTGCGTTCCAGGTCATTGCAATTTGATTGTTCATCTATATT
>JARFPR010000206.1 GCA_029288195.1 Gammaproteobacteria bacterium
CGGGGTTTTGCTGGATCAGCCAGAAACGCGTGACCTGCTAACCGAGGCAACCGAAGAAGTTTTTCAACTGGGCCTTGCCAGCGAAATAAATCTGCCCGCAGATAGCGTCAGCAAAACCCTGGCCACGCTGGCAGGTATCCCTCCTAATTCAACTACCTCGATGCAACGCGACCTGGTCGCAGGACGGCCGTCGGAGCTCGACGCCCAGAATGGTGCGGTAGTGCGCCTTGCCTACGAACTTGACCTCGATACCCCTCTAAATCGATTTATTCTGTACAGCCTGCGTTCGCTCGAGCTGCGTGCACGCGGAGCACTTAAATTCAACCGCCGCTCGAAACATCGCTAGACTATTCTGCGCACCGATTTCAAACCTGTGAGCTTTATACCGCGGCAGGTTCAAGGCGTGGATATTTGAGCGCCCAGATGGTATTGACGGCGAGTGTCGATATGACGATTGCCCCACCCAGCAGCGTGCTGATCCCGGGCTCTTCACCCAGTGCCAACCAGACCCAGAGCGGTCCCAGGATCGATTCCAGCAATAACAGCAGGCCAACTTCAGGTGCCGGAATATAGCGCGGGCCGAGAAACATCAGCGCGGTCCCGATCGGCAGCATGTATAAACCCATGACCAACAGGTACCCCATGTCTGCCTGCGACACCGCAAACGGCGACGCCAACGGCAAAATCATCACTGCGGTTAACAAGCCGCTGCAGGATATCGCCGAAAACGACGAAACCCCGGGGAAACGGCGCACGAAACTAAAGCCGCAGGCGAGGAAAAACGAACCCAGTATCGCGGCCATATCCCCCAGTAACCCCTCTTGCTGATCGACACTACCCGATGCCATGACCGTTATGCCGATACAAACCAGCAGAATTGCGACCATGGTTCTGGGTAGAATTTTTTCATGCAGCAACAAGCGACCGATAATCGCCGCGAATAACGGCGTGGTGCTGAGGATAATCAGGGTATTGGCGACGCTGGTATGCGTGATCGCAAAAATAAAGGATATCGTGCCCAGCGAATAGGCCCCGACCATCAGCAAACCCGGGCCCCTTACCGTTTTATACTGTTGCCATGCACGGTTGGGATAGACAAGGTTGACCACCAGCCACATGCCAAAAGATAAAAACAGTGCGCGCCAGAAAATCATCGTCCAGTGATCCGTTGCGATCAGTCGCGTCAACAGCCCATCCGGGGAAATTATCAGAACCCCGCAGGCGGTTATCAGCAAACCTTTTGCATGTGTCGACTTCATGCAGGGGATTCTAAGTTTATCCGCGGCTTTCGCCTATCCATTTTTTACAGGTCGGTGAATTAAGGGCCAACGAAAAATCAACCGGGTTTGGATCTATCAAGGCATTGCTTTTTATCCGAATCGTGGCGAAGATACAAATACCCCAAACCGCAACGTCAAACTTGTCATGTCTGACGCTGTTAATCAGGGAAAAACCGATTCACCATTAATTGCGACTAGCTACTTGAAAACACCAGACAAGTCACGCAGTGGCGCCGAGGTCTTAATCGACGCGCTGAAAATCAATGCTGTTGAACGTATCTTTTGTATTCCCGGCGAAAGTTATCTCGCCGCGCTGGATGCGCTTTTTGATCGCAGCGAAATTTCTACAATCGTATGCCGCAACGAGGGTGGCGCAGCCTACATGGCCGAGGCCGAGGGTAAGCTAACGGGCAGGCCCGGGGTCTGCTTCGTGACGCGCGGCCCCGGCGCTACCAATGCCAGTGGCGGGCTGCATATCGCGATGCAGGATTCAACCCCGATGATTCTGTTGGTCGGGCAGATTGCACGCAAGGATCTCGAGCGCGAGGCTTTCCAGGAAATAGATTATCGTCGCATGTTTTCCGAAGTGGCCAAGTGGGTGGCGCAAATCGACGATGCCGATCGCATCCCCGAGTATTTGAACCGGGCTTTCAGCGTGGCCACCAGCGGGCGACCCGGCCCGGTAGTGCTCGCGTTGCCTGAGGATATGCTGACCGATCAAACCGACGCCGCGGATGCTAAGCCCTGGCAGATTGTCAAAACCAGTCCCGCATCAACCGACATCGCGCAAACCGTCAGCCTGCTGGAAACTGCCGAACGCCCGTTGATCATTGTCGGCGGCAGCGGCTGGAACGAGGACACGCGCCTCAAGTTGCAGGAATTTGCTGCGACTAACCAGGTTCCCGTGGTCAATTCGTTTCGCTGCCAGGATTACTTCGATAACGAGCATCCGAATTATATCGGCGACCTCGGGCTCGGCGTTAATCCCGACCTGACCCAATACATTGAGGCATCCGACTGCCTGCTGGTGATTGGCGCGAGGCTCGGAGAAATGACCACCGGCGGATTCACGCTGATCGATATTCCCTGTCCCAGCCAACGCATGATTCATGTCCATCCGGGAGCCGAAGAACTCGGGCATGTCTACCAGCCTGACCTGGCGATCAATGCCAGTGCCGAAACCTTTGTCTCGGCACTCGCCGGGGCCAGGTTGAAGCCGGCAAACGCCACTGCATGGAGTCAACAGGTTGCACAGGCGCACCAGGTTTATCTCGACTGGAACCGCTCCGTCAGTGTCGATGGCCCGGTGCAGTTGTCCGATATCTTCCACAGCGTTAGAAACCGGGTCGATGAGGACACCCTCCTGTGCAACGGCGCCGGTCTCAACACCGGCTGGCTGCATCGTTTTTTTCGCTACCGTAAGTATCGCACCCAGCTGGCACCGACCAGTGGCACCATGGGTTACGGCCTGCCAGCGGCGATTGCGGCGAAACTTCGCTATCCAGAGCGTTGCGCGGTAGCCGTTTGCGGTGATGGAGATTTCATGATGAACGGGCAGGAGCTCGCCACCGCGATGCAGTACCGCGCTAATATCATCGTCATCGTTATTAACAACGGCATTTATGCGACCATCCGCATGCACCAGGAGCGTGAATATCCGGGACGGGTGATCGGCACCGACATGGTTAATCCCGATTTTGTCGCGCTGGCCGAAGCCTACGGCGCGCATGGCGAGCGGGTTGAAAAAACCGAAGCGTTTGAAGCGGCCTTCGAACGCAGCCTGGCAGCCGACAGGCCGGCCCTGATCGAAGTGATGATCGACCCCGACATACTCACGCCAACCGCGAGTGTTAAGAGTTTGCGAGCGCAGGCAAAGTGAATTCGCGGATATAACAAAACCGGGCGGTTTCTCAGGGACCAACCCGCTGATTTATAAGACTTATAATGACGGCGTCATATAGTATAATCCGCCGTCTTTGAACATACCGATCGGGCGATCATGGAAATTGAACAACTTTTAATGCAGAGTCTGCAGCTACTGGGCCTGGGTATGGGTGCAGTATTTGTTATCCTGGTGCTGCTGATCGCGATCATTTCCATCGTGTCAAAAATTGTCCCCGAGGAAGTGACAACACCATCCGGGATGATTCAAAGCAGTGTCGACAATAACCATATCGTCGCGATATCCGCAGCAATTCATCAATATAGAAAAAACAGGTAATAAAATATGTCAAAGCCATTGTTGATTACCGACCTGGTGTTACGCGATGCCTCGCAATCCTTACTGGCCACGCGGGTACGCATCGAGGACATGCTGCCAATCGCCGCGAAACTCGACCAGGTTGGATTCTGGTCGCTCGAAACCTGGGGCGGCGCCACTTTTGATTCCTGTATTCGCTTCCTCGGTGAAGACCCGTGGGAGCGGCTGCGCCAGCTCAAGGCGGCGATGCCCAATACCCCGATGCAAATGTTATTGCGTGCACAAAACGCGCTCGGGTATCGCCACTATGCCGACGACGTGATCGAAAAGTTTGTCGAGCGCTGCGCCACGAACGGCATGGACGTTTTCCGCATCTTCGATGCGATGAACGATATGCGTAACTTTGAAACCGCAGTCAAGGCTACTATCGCGGTCGGCAAACACGCCCAGGGCGCGCTTTCGTATACCCTGAGCCCGGTACATAACGTCGATCTCTGGGTCGAGATGGCGAAGAAGCTCGAAGACATGGGCTGTCATTCGATCTGCATCAAGGACATGGCGGGCCTGCTCAAACCCTATACCGCGGAAGAAATGGTCAGCCGTATCAAGGAAAGCTGTGCGGTTCCGTTAACGGTACACAGCCACGCGACCACGGGCCTGTCGACGGCGACGCTGATGAAGGCCATCGACGCCGGCGTCGATATGATCGACACCTCGATTTCTTCGATGAGCCTGACCTACTGTCATTCACCGACCGAAACCTTTGTTGCGATCATGGAAGAAAGCGAGCGTGCAACCGGACTTGATCTCGAATTGCTTGAAGAAATCTCGCTCTATTTCCGTGAAGTCCGTAAAAAGTATGCGAAGTTCGAAGGCGCACTAAAGGGTGTCGATCCACGAATTCTGACGGCGCAGGTTCCGGGTGGCATGTTAAGCAATCTCGAAAATCAACTGCGCGATCAAAACGCCACTGACAGGCTTGACGAAGTATTGAAGGAGATCCCGACGGTGCGCAAGGACCTGGGATACGTACCTCTGGTCACCCCGACTTCGCAAATCGTGGGGACACAATCGGTCATCAACGTTCTCAGTGGCGAACGCTACAAGTCGATCAGCAAGGAAACCGCGGGCGTACTGCGCGGGGAATATGGCGCCACCGCAGCACCAGTTAACAAAGAGCTGCAGGCACGCGTACTCGATGGTAAAGACCCGGTGACCTGTCGACCCGCTGATTTGATCGAGCCCGAGATGGATAAGCTCAACGCCGAGTTGCGCGATATCGCCAAGGAAGAAAACATCAAGCTCGCGGCGAACGAAATTGACGACGTACTGATTTACGCCCTGTTTCAGCAGGTCGGCATCAATTTCCTCAAAAACCGGGGCAATCCTGATGCCTTCGAGCCCGCGCCCGGCACCGAGCCCGCCGAGACCCCGGCCGCGCCGGTAGCCGCAGCAGCGCCGGCCGCCAGCGAAGCGACGGTGGAGAGTTACCGCGTCAGCGTCAATGGAACCCAGTACGATGTCGTGGTGGGCCCCGGGGATGCCGATATCAGGCAGGTCACCCCGGTTGCTGCAGCACCCGCTCCGGTAGCTGCTCCAGCAGCGGCTACACCTCCCAGCACTGGCGGCACCGAGATCAGGGCACCGCTCGCGGGCAGCGTTATCGACGTGCTGGTTGCAGTCGGTGACCAGGTTAGCGAGGGCGACCCGGTGATGATCGTTGAAGCGATGAAAATGGAAACCGAAATTCGCGCCAACGCGAGCGGAAAAATACAATCGATCGCGATCAAGAAAGGCGATGCGATCCAGGCCGATCAATCCCTGATGACCATAGGCTAAGCCAGATGGAACAAGGGCTATTGCAACTCTGGGCATCGACCGGGTTGTACAATTTCACCTTCGGCCAGGTGGCCATGATCGTGGTGGGAGGCCTGCTCATCTTCCTCGCAATCCACAAGGGCTTCGAGCCCCTGTTACTGATTCCGATCGGCTTCGGCGGCATTCTTGCCAACATTCCGGTTGCGGCCATTGCCGGCCCTGATGGCCTGCTCGGCATTCTCTACCAGGCCGGAATCGAAACCGGCGTGTTTCCACTGCTGATCTTTATGGGTGTCGGCGCGATGACCGATTTCGGGCCATTGCTGGCACGGCCCAGCCTGATGATCCTCGGCGCCGCGGCCCAGTTCGGTATTTTCTTTACCCTGTTTGGCGCGATCGCCATGAACCTGATACCCGGCATTGAATTCAGCATGGCCGACGCGGCCGCAATTGCGATCATTGGTGGCGCCGATGGCCCGACCGCGATTTATGTCGGCTCGCGCCTGGCGCCCGACCTGCTCGGTGCGATAGCGGTTGCAGCTTATTCGTACATGGCGCTGGTGCCGATCATCCAGCCACCAATCATGAAATTGCTAACCACCGAGGAAGAGCGCAAGACCAAGATGACGCAACTGCGCAAGGTCTCGAAACTGGAAAGAATCCTGTTCCCGCTGATCCTGCTGTTGGTGACGTTACTGCTATTACCCTCGGCAACACCGTTGGTAGGGATGCTTTGCTTCGGCAACCTTTTGAAAGAAAGCGGTGTGGTCGATCGTCTGAGCAACACCGCGCAAAACGAATTGATCAATATCGTCACTATTTTTCTCGGGCTCTCGGTCGGCTCCAAGCTCGCAGCAGACAAGTTCCTAAGCGCTGAGACCCTCGGCATTTTGCTACTCGGTATGGTCGCATTTTCGATTGGAACCGCGGCCGGCCTGATCATGGGTAAAATCATGTACCGGGTTACCGGTAAATCGGTCAATCCGCTGATTGGGGCCGCCGGCGTATCA
>JARFPR010000220.1 GCA_029288195.1 Gammaproteobacteria bacterium
AGGTTGACGATTTGCCGACTTACGATTTATTCGTGATTCGCAGTCTCGCGCGCTCGTTCGCACATGCTATCGAGCACGCTTGCCACGAATTTGCGAGCGAGCAGTAAGAGGTTTAGCGCATCGCTTTCAGGTTGGAAATCAGAATCTCTTTCTTACGATTCATTTCATCCCTGATCTGATGCGCCAGGTCTAGTTCGGGCCCGCAACAGTTAGCCGCTGCCTCGACCTGATTCTTGGTTGTTTTTTCAACCGTCTTCACCAGCAACTGGCCGACGATTTTCGATATCTCCTCCTTATCCGCGTCTGACAGGTTATGGTCCGACAACGCAGACATTATCGACTCGGTTGTATCTTCAATAGAATTTTCAACTGACATAATCTTTCCCCGGGGTTTTCAGAGCATTTCCAGACTCTGCTCAAGATCGTCTATTAAATCCTGGCAATTTTCAATACCAATTGACAGGCGTAGCAAATTTTGTGGCACCGCACTATGTGGCCCTTCCACGGACGCGCGATGCTCGATCATACTTTCGACGCCGCCCAACGAGGTAGCACGCACGAACAGGCGGGTATTACCGGCAATCCGTTTCGCTTCCTCGGCACCTCCATTGACCAGCAATGATACCATGGCACCGAAGCCCTGGCTCATCTGGCGTTTAGCAATCTCGTGCCCGGGATGACTTTCGAGACCGGGATACAGCACTCGCTGCAGACGCGGATCATTTTCAAAGTGTTGTGCCAGCCGCAAGGCGCTTTGTGATGCCTGGTTAAAACGCACAAACAGGCTGCGCATCCCGCGCAACAGTAACCAGGCCTCAAATGGCCCCAGCACGCCGCCCATCAGGGTCCGCACCAGCTTGATTTCCTCCCAGCGTTGATTCAATTCCCCGGTCACCAATATGCCGGCAACCACATCGCTGTGACCATTGAGGTACTTGGTTGCCGAGTGAAAAACGATATCGGCGCCATACTCGAGCGCGCGGGTCGTTACCGGTGAGGCAACGGTTCCGTCAACCGCGAGTATCGCACCCGCCGCGTGTGCGATCTCCGCGGCAGCGGCGATATCAATGATATCCCAGGTCGGATTTACCGGGGTTTCGACCCATACCACGGAGGTTTTTCCGGGCTGCACCGCTTGCCGTAATTTCTCTATATCGCCGGCATCGAAGAAGCTGAGTCCAATCGCACGCTTTTCTGAGATACGGCGCAGCCAGTCCTGGGCGCCGTGATACATGACTCGCGGTGCTACCACGTGTTCACCGCTATTCACGGTTTCGAAAAAGGCGCAAACCGCGGCCATGCCCGAGGCAAAGCACTTCGCTTCAGCACCGCCATCGAGTTCAGCGCAGACCTGCTCTAGTACCTCCCATGACGGATTACCCGAGCGGCTGTAGCTGTAGTCACCAATGTACTCGTACTGGGCATCCCTGGCGTAGGTGGCCGAAAACTGCAGTGGCGGACTGATGCCGCCACTCGCCGGGTCAATATAGTCACAGGCATGCGGCAGGCGCGATTCGAGTGACGCTTTGTTGTCCTTATTCATTGGCTACGACCTAAAAATTTATGACTAAACTCATTAAAAATGATTTATCTTAACACCGCTAATCCCTTATTCTTGCAATAATTCTGTAACCCCTATCGAGATTCGTTAATGGCCGCAAATCCCTATTCCATCGATAGCTCAAAGCGCAAGATCGATCCCAGTCGAAATCCTGATGCCGCGCTAAAACCTGACGGCACGCCCAATGACAATGACCGGGTTGAAATCGGTCCCACCGACCTCGCCTTTGCCGAATGGGAAGCGCTTGGCCTCGAGATCCCACACCTCGATACGATGCGCGAGTTTCGACTGCAGCGCCTGGTGCAGGAGTTACAGGCACGCGACTACGGCGGCATCGTGTTATTTGATCCGCTCAATATTCGTTACGCCACCGATTCCACCAACATGCAACTGTGGATCACGCACAATCCGGCACGCGCCTGCTTCGTCTCTGCCGATGGTTACATCGTGCTGTTCGACTTCCATAGCTGCGAGCACCTTTCTGATCACTTGCCGCTGGTCAAGGAACGCCGCCATGGCGCCTCGTTTTTTTACTTTGAATCAGCACACCGTGGCGAAGAACACGCCATGTATTTTGCCAACAACATCGACGAATTAATGCGCAGCCATTCAGGTGATAATCGACGTCTCGCAGTCGATAAAATTGAGATCTCGGGGCTGCGCGCACTCGAAAAAGTCGGTTTCGAGGTTTTTGAAGGCCAGGTGGTTACCGAGGAAGCTCGCGTGATCAAAGGCCCCGACGAAATCAAGGCGATGCGCTGTTCGATCGCGGCCTGTGAAGCCGCGATGTATGAAATGGAAGACGCCTGCGAGGCGGGTAAAAGTGAAAACGAAATCTGGTCGGTACTGCATGCCGGAAATATCAAGCGCGGCGGCGAGTGGCTGGAAACGCGGATTTTTTCATCCGGGCCACGCACCAACCCGTGGTTCCAGGAGTCAGGCCCGCGCATCATCAGTGACGGTGAATTGCTCGCGCTCGACACCGATATGGTTGGCACCTACGGCATATGCTGCGACATCTCGCGTACCTGGCTGTGCGGTGACGTGGAAGCTACCGAAGCACAGAAACGGATCTATCGAATTTCACACGAACATATCATGACCAACATGGAGTTGTTGAAACCAGGGGTCACTTTCAGCGAAATCACGCAAAAAGCACACCGTTTACCGGATAACTGTATCCCCAACCGCTACGGGGTAGTGATGCATGGCGTCGGCCTGTGCGATGAATACCCGGCAATTCGCTATCGCGAGGATTACGAGACACACGGCTACGACGGCGTGGTTGAGCCGGGAATGGTTTTTTGTGTCGAGGTTTATGCCGGCGAAGTCGACGGCAAGGAAGGTGTAAAACTTGAAGACCAGGTACTGATTACCGAAGACGGTTACGAAAACCTGATCAATTATCCCTTCGAAGAAAAACTGCTGAAGTAACTACCCGTTTATCTCCCGTCACCCTCGACTAGCCTGTCATATCCCTACAGACTGTCATATCCCTACAGACTGTCATACCTCTACAGGCTGTCATACCCCTACAGGCTGTCATACCGCGGCTTGACCGCGGTATCTAGTAACGCCAGATATATCGTTGGATCCCGCGATCAAGTCGCGCGATGACAGGTTCTTGATGCGGGGTGTCACCAGTCTTTCAAGGTCCCCGCTAAGTGTTCCGCACCCGGCGGGGACGACCGCTACGCGGTCGGTTCGAGTATGGGCTCCTGGCCAGCCAGTTCTTCTTTGCGATGTGCCATGTAGGCCTGCAGTGCTTCCTCGATCGCAGGATCGACAGACGGGGGCTCAAACTCTTGGAGAATTTTTGGCCACAGTTCAGTGGCGCGAGTGGTGGCATCTTTGGAGCCGGCCAGGACCCAGTTTTCGCTGTTTTGCCAATCGCTGATAAAGGGTTCGTAAAACGCATTCTTATAGCGTTCCATGGTATGTGCGCAACCGAAGAAATGCCCGCCCGGACCAACCTCGTGCATCGCTTCGAGGCCGGTTTCGGCAAGATCGATTTTCAATGGCTCCAGCATCTTGCTCATGTGCTGCAACATTTCACAATCGATGACGAGCTTTTCGAATGACGCGACCAGCCCGCCCTCAAGCCAACCGGCGGTGTGATAAATCAGGTTACCATGGCCCATCACCGCACCCCACAAAGCCATCTGGGTTTCATAGGTCGCCTGCGCATCGACAGCATTCGAGGCATTACAGGCGCTGGTGCGGTAAGGCAATTTGTACTTTCGCGCCAGTTGACCACCGGCGATATTGGCAAGTGCGTTTTCCGGGGTGCCGAAAGCCGGCGAGCCCGAGCGCATATCGACATTGGAAGTAAAACCGCCATAAACCACCGGCGTACCCGGATTGGTCAGCTGCAACAGTGCAATGCCGACCAGCGCTTCCGCATTCTGCTGTGCCAGCGCACCGGCCATGGTCGAGGGTGTCATCGCCCCCATCAGGGTAAACGGGGTTACCGTTACCGGCTGACCAAACATCGCCATTTGCATCGATCCATAGGCCATCGCATCATCGAGCTTGCGCGGTGAATTGACGTTGATATTGGTCATCACGCTCGGGTTGGTTTTCATTTCTTCCATGCGCAAACCATGCGCGATCGCACTCATTTCGATCGCGTCGCGAGCACGCCCACCACCAATTCCGGTGGCAAAGAAAGGTTTGTCAGAAAGCGTCAGGTTAATATAGGTAGTATC
>JARFPR010000246.1 GCA_029288195.1 Gammaproteobacteria bacterium
GATGCAGTTCGATAGCGGGAAGTCGATAATGCGGAACTTGCCACCGAAAGGCACCGCTGGTTTAGCCCGCCAGTCGGTTAATTCGTACAGTCGCGAACCGCGACCGCCGGCAAGCACCAGGGCAAGTGTCTGGCGCGTAAGGCGGCTGACAAAACGGGTATTGTTAGGCGAATTCATAATGTGGACGCGTATACTGAGAGTGGTCGATGTCGATAGTTGCGATTAATAATCGAAATACTGTACCGAATGCATCGCTTTACGGCCAGTAAACCGCCCAATGGTACCCGGTTAATGGAAAAAAGATACATTTGGGGCCGTGTCGATACTAGTGAACGCGTGATTATTCGCCCAATTTGGCGCGCCGGTAGCCGAACAAATTCAGCAAATAATATGCCCTTAATTAGTGCAGCAAACCATGGATAAAGCGGTCACTGCGATCGGCAGAATAATTCATTTTAAGATGACCTGCCTCAAATCCCGCAGGCAGTAAACAGGTAGCATTGCGACAATTCAGCTAGCTGCTGATTACACCAGGGTAGATGTCGAGATATGAAAGATACGCTGTTGGCATTGAGTGACCTGTTAAATATGCTTCCGGACGCCGTCGTCATTGTCGATGGCAAAGGCCGCATCACCTTCGCCAACAGTCATATCGAGGGGCTGCTGGGATACACCCCTGGAGAACTCGAAAAACAACCGCTGGAGCGCTTGATACCGAAGCAGTATCGAGCGGAGCATAAAGTCCATTTAGCGAGGTTTCGGGAAAACGGGCAAGCGATGGTGATGGGCGATCGCCCCCTGATATATGGGCTTGATAAATCCGGTAGCGAGATTCCAATATCGGTATCCATAGCCAATCTTGATCTCGATGGTGAGCGATTTTCGATTGCGGTCATGCACGATAGCGGCGAGATACAATCGGAGATCACCGAGGTTACTTCCAAGGCCGAAACCGATCTTTTAACCGGAATTGGAAACCGTTTGCGGCTTTCACAGCTGTTGCAGACCGCAATTGAAAAATCACGTCCCTTCAGCCTCCTCTATCTTGACCTGGAAAATTTCAAACCATTCAATGATAACTACGGGCACGAGATCGGCGACAAGGTACTTCAAATTGTCGGCAGGCGGCTTCAGGCACTGGTTCGTTCCGAGGACCTGGCAGTTCGCCTGGGTGGGGATGAATTCGTGTTGTATCTCGACGGTCTGGTCGACAACGGAATACTCGAACAACGCGCTGCAGCGGTTGGCGATAGCGTGTCGCGCCGCTTTCATATTGGAGACCTGTCCGGTGCGGTCGGTGTCAATATCGGCGGAGCCACGTTTCCGCGCGACGGCGACAACGAGCACGAACTGATAAATGTAGCCGATCAGAAAATGTACCAGGCCAAGCAAGCCGGAATACCCTATAAAATCGGGAAATAAAACGCCGCCTCAAGGTTTACGGCTCACGATCAATAATGCTACTTTCGTTGTTTGATCGCCTGACGAGTGCAACATGTTTTACAAAACCAGCGAACCCCATGGTTTACCGCATAATCCTTTCAAAAGTTGCGTGGCGCCAAGGCCTATTGCCTGGGTGAGTTCCATCGATCCCAACGGCGTCGTGAACCTCGCTCCCTACAGTTTTTTCAACGCGGTGGCGAGCGACCCGCCAATGGTGATGATTTCTTTCAACGGCTACCACGAGCATGGTGGTGAAAAGGACACCCTGGCCAACATAAAATCGAGTGGTGAATTCGTCGCCAACATGGTGCCACGAGCGCTCAAGGAGGTGATGAATGTTACCACCGCAGCGGTGGCGCACGAGGTCGACGAACTGGCGCTTGCCGGATTAACCACCGAGGATTCGGCACTGGTAAAACCGCCGCGGGTCAGGGAGGCGCCGATTCACCTGGAATGCAGCTTGCACCAGGAAATCAAGCTGCCCTGCACTCTGAAGGACAGTATCAACACCATGATTATCGGCCACGTGCTCGGGGTACATATCAGGGACGAGGTACTGACTGACGGCATGGTCGACCTGTCAAAAATCGAACCGCTTGCCCGGCTGGGATACATGCAGTACAGCGCGGTAGAAAATCCTTTCGTGATGAACCGTCCACAGGACTGAGAACGTCAGCTATCGTCTTCAGCCGCTAGCGACTCCTGAAACCCAGGCGGCACATCGACGGAATAACTGGCCAGGCCGTGTTTGAGAAAATGGTCGCGCATTGGCTGGCCATTCCCGGTCAGGGCCCGCATTTCCGATTCTGGGGTAGGCTGCTGGACTGGCGGCCAATGGTCAGGCTGGAGTTCGGAGCCCTCGGCAGCGATATCGAGTGGATCGTCCTCGCTGATTGCCGGCGTTTGCTCGAGATCCATGAACTGCCAGGTCGCCTCCAGCGGTATATTATTGTGCGGATCGTAAAAATAGATTGACCAGAATATACCGTGATCGACCGCGCCCTCAACCTCGATCCCGGCTGCCTCGACGCGATCCTTGAGCGCAAATAATGCTTCCCGCGACTCCACCGTGAACGACACGTGATCAAAACCCAAAGGCAAGGTAGTACGGTCACCGGGAAATTTTCGATTCATCACGGTCGCGCCATCGTATTCGAAGAATGCGACGTGGGTGGCGCCATCGGCCAGCTGGAAAAAGTAATGCCGATAGCCGTCATGGCCAATCCCGGCACTCAGTTTCAGACCCAGCAGGTCACGGTAAAAACGAATGGTTGTGACCATGTCATCGGTAATGAAAGCGAGATGGTTTATGCCTTGCAGACTCATAAAAGTAACCCGTTTACCTGGCTTGTTTTTAGTACGATAAACCCTTTTTTAAGCGGCTTTTACAAGTCTCATAGCCGGTCACGTAAATTTTAACACATCTATATGCAAGCCCCCTGTTCGACCAGGGAATAGTAGAACTTCAACCAGATCTATCCCCTTATTGACCCGCCAGGTATCCGGTTATTTTTTACGCTTTTGCCTCGGCTTTCCTTTCTTCGGTTTCGCCTTCTTCGATTTCTCTTTGCTGAGTTTCTCCTTGCGCAGTTTCTCCTTGCGCAGTTTCTCCTTGCGCAGTTTCTCCTTGCGCAGTTTCTCCTTGCGCTGCTTCTCCTTGCGCTGCCTCTCTTTGCGCTGCTTCTCCTTGCGCTGCTTCTCCTTGCGCTGCTTCTCCTTGCGCTGCTTCTCCTTGCGCTGCTTCTCCTTGCGCTGCTTCTCCTTGCGCAGTTTCTCCTTGCGCTGCTTCTCTTTGCGCTGCTTCTCTTTGCGCTGCTTCTCCTTACGCAGTTTCTCCTTGCGCTGCTTCTCCTTGCGTTGCTTCTCTTTCTTCTGC
>JARFPR010000260.1 GCA_029288195.1 Gammaproteobacteria bacterium
CTCACGCCTGAGCCAAAGGTGTAATTGCCGCGAAATATTAATTCCGGTTCGACAGCGATACCGTTTTTTTGCAACCCGCTTTTATAACCCTCATATCTATTCTTTCCAACGTCCGAATCTTCCAGCCCGGTAATAAATCCGATGCGTTCGTGTTCGAGCGAACACAGGTAATCTACCGATTCGACCTGGGCGCTAAAATTATCGAGGATGACAGAAGGTATGGTTTTATCGGCCGCGCTATTGTCAATCACCACGACCGGCACGACGGCCTTGAGTTCCTGGATAAAGCCTTCAACGCGCGGGAAGCAGGTTGCTACGACGCCATCAAGCTTTTTCAAAGTCCGCTGCAGGCCTGATTCGTCGGTATCGGTAAAATAGATCAACGAATAGCCCTCTCGTGCGGTCGCTTTCTGCAGCGCATCAAAAATCTGCGAATAGTACGGACTTGAGAGACCACCGGCGATTCTGTTGTCGAGAAAGTAGCCAATGGTGCCGGTTTTCGTTTTTTGCGTCTTGCGGTCGGCGACATAGGTGCCCTTGGTCGGAACCTTGTAGAGCAGGACTTCGTCAACCAGGTTTTCGACGGCCTTGCGAATGGTCATGTAGGAATAGCCAAGCTCAGCGGCCAGCTGGCGCTCGCCAGGCAGCTTGTCGATTATCTTGTGCTGCTTGATCTGCTGCCTGATATGGTCTTCGACCAACAGGTATTTCGGTATTGTTGTGTCCAATGTAAATGTCCCTGGAATGACTACTCTTCAGTTATCTGCGGATCAATTTCCCTGATCCAAAATCGCGACTCGTGCTTAATTATGTAAACGGCCGCCTGTTTTAATTGTTGTCGACTAATGCCAGCACTATATCATCTGCTACATAGCTTTGCTCGATAGAAGTCTATAGCATGCCCCCACTTTGTGGTCAAAGAACAAGTTTGGTTGGGCTGGTACCGCCCTAAAATAGGGCTTGACACAGCCAAGCAGACCCGTTTACAGTGCTATATAGCACAATACTATAACAGTTTTATTAATAACGAAAGGCCAGCCGAAATATAACCGAAGAGCCGGGAATGACCTCCGGCATAGGTTGGCGACAGCAGCAAGTACCGGGAACAATCCCGGACTTGTTGTTGTGACATCATGAGAACCTGGAGGTTTGGCAATGCATTTCAATAGACTTGCTCAGCGGCTTCGCATCCCTGCGATTGCGCTTTTTTCTATTATTCTCGCAAGCTGCGGTTCCGGCGACGGTCAGGATTCTGTCGAGGCTGGTGCTGACGATACATTGGTAACCGGCTTCAGGCTCATATTTGAAGACGATTTTGGCGGACCCGCGGCGCCCAGGACTGCTGGCAGAGCCCCACTATCAATCGGCAATTGGACGGCCGTAACCGGTTACGGTCCCGATAATGACGGCTGGTTTAACGACGAATGGCAGCTCTACCAGAATTCGATAGATAACCTCTACATCGAAAACGGTGCCCTCGTGATCGAGGCTCGTTGCGACACCGCGCCCGTCTGTAATAAGCGTGACGGTAGTATTACCTCGGCCCGTATCATGACCAAGGACAAGCTCGAGATTAAGTACGGCGTCATCCAGGCGAGGATCAAGGTGCCCGAGGATCCAAGCATGTGGCCCGCTTTCTGGACGCTTGGAAAAGAGTGGCCCGACACCGATTGGCCGGACGTGGGCGAGATCGACATCATGGAAATTTTGCCCAAGAATTCCGATCTGCAAACGGTTCATTTCACCACGCACTGGGCCGGCCCGAATGATGCACCGACTTCCGCGGGATGCTCGGGTGAACCTGGCTTCGCGGATCCGGTTAACGAGATTGAAAACTGCTTTTCGGAGACCAAGGAATTCGATGAGCCGCTGTCGAACGATTTTCATGTCTTCGAGGTCATCTGGAACGAGCGCAGCATCGTCGGCAAAGTCGATGGCATCACCTATTTCCAGCAGGCTATCGATCCCGATACGATGGAAGAGTTCCAGAGCAAGATGTTCCTGCTGCTGAACGTGGCCGTCGGGGGCAGTAACGGTGAGGAGCCATCGGCATCGACCGTCTGGCCGCAGAAAATGTTGATCGACTGGGTACGGGTTTATGAGGCAGAACTGCCCGCCGCAGCCACGCTAATTGCCGAGACCGGCAGGAACCTGGACTACAACCGCATCATTCAGAGCCAGGAGTTCCAGGGCAATGAAGTTACGGCAGATCTCAACAGCACCGCCGCCCCTGCACTCGAGGGCAGCCAGGTGTTGCAGGTCGATTACACGAATTCGAAAACTGGAAATCCTGGCGGAGCAAACGCCGGCTTTGGCGGCATCTTTTTCGATTTTAACAGTGCCGATGCCAGCAATTTTACGAACCTGGTCTTCAGTATCGATACCTCCGCTTTCCCGGGATACGATGACATGACGATCGAGGTGAAAGACACTTCCGAAGCGGCGATACAGGTGTCACTGAGTAATTACGTCCCGACTCCGGCATCCGGTAACTGGGTGACTTACAGCATACCGTTCAGCGCCTTCGCCGGTGTCGACATCAGTAGAATCCTGTTTCTCGGTTTCCTGAACCCTGTCAACACGGCTGATGAGCTCATCAGCGGCACGCTTTACATCGATAATATCGTCCTGGTGAACGAGTTCTGTCCGGCGAATGCGAGCGTCGAATTTGACGCGATCAACTACAAGCCCGATGCCTCGGTTGCACAGATAAGCGTAAGCGATAGCTGTGCGGCTAACTCCGTCGTTGCCGTCAAGGTGGAGACAGGCACCGAGGAAATCGTGGTCGGTGTAGACCTGGATGCCGCAGGTCAAGGGCAGTCCATCTTTAGTTTCGTGAGCCCGGTTTCAATCTGTCCAGCGAGTGACGAAGATTCTACTATCGCTTTGACTGATCCCCTGATGGCGAGCTACAGCAACACCTATCGTGGTCCAGATGGTACCGAACGAGTCGACTCAGATTTTGCAACGGCGGGAATCGATCCCAATGC
>JARFPR010000306.1 GCA_029288195.1 Gammaproteobacteria bacterium
CCTTTGGAAAAAAACAGGAAGAAATAGATTGGAAATTCGAGATTATTCAGCAACGAGCCGTTTTTCTCACGGATATCAGGCAGCACCAGGGTATCGAAGCTGGAGATTCCCTCTCGCAACAGGCCCTTCAATACTTCGGGGGGCTGACCAAACAGAATGACTTCGGAATCATCGGTCACGATCCGGCTGCCCGGCGCTGGGGTTAGTAATTTTGGTTCAGCCATATGCCTGATAATTATTGCTGAACGATAGAGTGTACCCTGCCGCGTTGAACGGCGAAAGGCGAAATAATGTTAGATTGTTTATATTAATCAGGCTTGTATTGCGAGGTTTTAAACTAGGGCTGTAATCGGTATTGGTAAAGGTTTTCATAGTATGGCCGGGCTCGCAGTGCAATCTCGCGATCCTTGTTTGAAAGGCTGTAATCTTTTTCATGGTAGGGTGCAAATCCGGTCGAATTGCAGACCGAATCATACCAGTATTTCGCCCACACGCCGTCGCTATCGCGAGGGCCTTTTGGCCAACTCAGCATCTCGGGAACAAAATCGATATCGAGCTTGGCACATATCGCCTGCAGCATACTCTCAGGATCGAGCAGAAACTCGCGGCTATCGATAACCATCGGAACCTCACCGCACATCGCACGCACCTGCTCGAACAATTCGGCCTGCTGGATGAAACCGATATCCTCCAGTGTCGCGTCTTTTCGCACTGCGGCATAGGATGCAATCACCGCTTCGGGCTCACGAATGAGGAAACAGTTAGCCAGTGCCGACAACCAGGAGCGTTCGATTTCCGGTAACAGGTGGAGGGTCATATGCTTCTGGTAGAATATTTGCCTGCCTCCGGGTATATCGCCGGTGCAGCGGGCGATGATTGAGTGCAGGTCGGTTCCCTGCGCGTCTATCACCTCGGCCGCACCCGGATGTTGTATCCCGGTTGCCTGCAGATAATAACCGTAAAGGGGTTCGTCCCAGACGACACAATCAGCACGATTTTCCCAGGCACGCATTAACGCGGTTGAGATATTGCGTGGTCCTGACCACATAGCGATGCGCAGTGGGGTCAGACGCATTCCTGCTCGAGCATGTTGAGGTAAAGTTGCTGCAGTTTTTCGACCATCGGGCCACGCTCGCCGTCCCCGATTATGCGACCATCAATTTCGCGCACTGGCGCTAGCCCTGCGAAGGTGCCGGTCACGAAGGCCTCGTTGGCACTGTAAACATCAGTCAGGCTGAAATTTTTCTGCCTTACCGGTATCTGGTTTTGTTCGCATAACTCGATGACCTTGCCGCGGGTTATGCCGCCCAGGCAATAATCACCCGTTGAGGTCCACACTTCATCCTTGTGCAGGATAAAAAAATGGGTTGAGTTGCAGGTCGCGACAAAGCCATGCGGATCGAGCATTAACGCTTCGTCAGCCCCGGCCTTGGCGGCCTGGATGCAGGCGGTAATGCAGTTCAGCTTGGAATGGCTGTTGAGCTTCGGGTCCTGGACGTCAGGATAACCACGACGCACATGCACCGTAAACAGTTTGATGCCTTTTACCGCGGTTTGCGGAAGCGCCTGCTTGTACTCCGGCACAATCACGATGGTCGGTGGCGTAATGGTGATGCGGGGGTCCTGGTACGGCGTTGCCTTGACCCCGCGCGACACCATGAGCCGGATATGAACCCCGTCGTGCATGTTGTTTTTTTCAAGTAGTCGATACAGGCGCTCACCGAGTTCTTCGGCAGTGATTTCCATCTCCATGTCGAGTGCCTTCGCCCCGCCATACAGGCGCTCCAGGTGCTGGTCGAGAAAAGCGATCTTGCCGTGGTGCACGCGCAATCCCTCCCAGACGCCGTCGCCGAGCACGAAGCCGCTATCGAAAACCGAGACTTTCGCCTCGCCACGGATGAAATACTCGCCGTTGATATCGATAATGATGTCCGCGTTGCGGGGGTCATCCTGGTATTCGTGGGTGCCCTTGGTTTGATTATTCATCGGTGCTTCCTAGTTCAAATTCTTCGCCCTGGCTGGTAACGCTCAGGTAACCGACGCCATCGCGTTTAGTTTCGGTTGCGAGGTTGAGCAGATCGTAAAACGCGCTGCGGCTGATCAATGCTTCCAGGCCTTCGCGCAGGTGCACGTAAGGTCGGGGTTCACGGGTTGTTGCGTCGAAAGCGACTCGAATCGGATGTCCATGATCGACGACGATTTTCTCACCAATATTAGTGGTAAACACGATTGCCGGTTGACCCTTGTCCTCGATAGATTCGACCAGGGTCGCAACAAATGGCGCATCTTCTACCTGGATGCGCAGTTTTTCAGCCGGGGTAACCAGGAAATACGCGTCATCTTCACGGCGTAAAATCCCGGCAAACAATTTCACCATTGAATCGCGCTTGAACCGGCGCCCCTGGTGGAACCAGGTGCCGTCGGTGGCGATACGGATATCGATTTCACCCTGGTGGTGCGGATTCCAGTCTCGCCTGGCCGCCTGGGTCGCTGTGCTTGATTCGATATCAGCCAGGATCTGCTCGAGTTCGGACATGGGGTTCCATTTCATTAAACCAGCCTCGATGTTATCCCCGGTGTCGACTAATGTCATCAGGCGACTGGTTCCAGTTGGTCGAATCCATGGGGTAGAACCGGGCACTGGTCACGAATTTTCTGCAATCGGGTTTGCGAGCTACCGAAAGCCGAATAGTTAATCTATAATTTTGGGACTTGCGCCATCCAAGAGGAACAGTCGAACATGAAACGCAGAGGATTCGTGAAACTGTGTGCGTCCGCGGTCGCCGGTATTACCGCAAGTCCTGAACTGCTGGCCCGGGAAAACCAGGTGTACCATCGATACGGGCGGGTCGCATTGGTCGATTCCTATAGCGGCAAACCGGTAAGGGCTGCTTCGCTGGATGTGGGTGAAACCTACCTGTTCCACTATCCCTATGTTTCCACCCCGTGTTTTCTGATCGATCTGGGCAAGTCAGTCACATCGCGCAGTAATCTCAAGACCCGCGATGGCGAGCGTTATCGCTGGCAGGGCGGTTCGGGTAAAGACAACTCGGTGGTCGCGTTCTCGGCGATTTGTGCACACAAAATGAGTCACCCGGCGCCATCGGTGAGCTTTATTAATTACCGGCACCGGGAAGTCAGATTCCGCAACAATAACGATGAAATAGAGCAGCGCGCCGGTGTTATCTATTGCTGTTCGGAAAACAGCGTATACGATCCCGCCCATGGTGGCCGGGTGCTGGGAGGTCCGGCGCCACAGCCACTCGCGTCGATCGAACTTGAGTACGATTCGGAGCAGGATATTTTTTATGCTACCGCAACCATCGGCGGTGAAATGTTCGATCGCTATTTCAGCAATTTTCACGATCGGCTGGTACTGCAACATGGGCGCACCGATATCGATCATGCAATGACCGGCAGTACTGGCCTGATGCGACTCAGCGACTACACCAATAACCAGGTTGGCTGCCAGGCCTGATTTGACGAAAACTGGTAGCGTTTCCGGCGAAATCCCTGTAAATCTGATGTGTTAGACTGCATGCTTGTTGATTCCATCCGGATTTCTGATGGCAGCTAAACAGTTATCAGGCAAGCTCGCCGTTATCCTGCACGCGGATGTGGTCGGGTCAACCGCGCTGGTGCAACAGGACGAGCAAATAGCTCACGCGCGCATCCAGGATTCGTTTCAGCGTTTCGGTAGTACGATTTCGAACTATCCTGGTCAGGTGCGCGAACTCCGTGGCGATGCACTGTTGGCGGAGTTCGAGCGGGCCTCGGATGCCATTTCCGCGGCGCTGTGTTTTCAGTCAGACCAGTCAAATTACAACGCGCAACTCGAAGACGATATCCGCCCGC
>JARFPR010000317.1 GCA_029288195.1 Gammaproteobacteria bacterium
TCGTCGGCAGCGTCAGATGTGTATAAGAGACAGGTCCAGGCCTCGGGCTCGGTATTCGCCGTTGCTCCCTTTGAGACAGCGTAAGCACAGTAACCGCCATACTGCGGTGCGTATTGTGCAGGATCGGATTTGAAAAGTGCGAGGTTGTCTGCGCTCGAAAACTTGTAAATCGCGCCCTGCCACCGGGTCGAGTACTTGTCCTGGCCAGGAGTCGGTTCACCAACGGTGAAATAGGCGACTGGATCGTAACCCCGAATCGCGCCATCGCCCGTGGAAAATGTTGCCGGCTTACCCGCAACCGCCAGCGGCATGAATATCAACGCAATGGCTGCCAACAGAATTCTTTTCATTATTTGTTCCTGATCGATTACCCGAGACTTATTCGTCCTTGTAAACACGGTATAGTTCCGCTCCCCTACTGGGCTCTCAAACGATCCAGTAATTGCTGATCCAGCTGTTGATCTATAACCGCCTTCTCGAGATTGGGGGAATGCTCGCAAACATAACCGAACGCGACTCGCCATAATCGATCGAACTGCCCCCAGAACAGTGTTCTTGCCGACGGAAATCGCCTGCCTTCACCGATTACGATTGCATAGAGCCTGACCGCCTCATCGGTCAGCCAGTGTTCACGCACCAGTTTTTCCAGTTCCGTTGGGTCCTTGATCGGCAATATCAACGGCTTATTGTTTTCGATCCATCGTGACAGCACCGCCAGCATCAGTGCTGCCTTGTCGGGAAAATGATTATAAACGGTTGGCTTTGATACACCGCTTTCCCTGACCACCATGTCGATGGAAGTGCCCTTGAAACCGTTTTCGAGAAACAGTGGCAATGCGGCAGCGGCAATGTGGTCTTTTTTGGATCTTTGAGCCATAACAGGGTTGAATATAAATCGAAATTATGCAAACTATACTAAACCGTTTAGTATATGTCATTATTTGAATATGATTTGCGCCCGGAGGCCACGATGATTCGCAGTGAAAATGGTTATTTTGGAGAATTTGGCGGCCGTTTCGTCCCCGAAATCCTGCTACCCGCACTTACCGAGCTAGAAGATTTATTCTTTGCTCTGCGCGATGATCCGGCTTTCTGGCAGGAGTTCGCCACACTGTGCCAGGAATTTAGCGGCCGCCCGACACCCCTGACACCCCTGCGAAGACTGTCGAAACAGCTCGGCGGGGCCCAAATCTGGTTAAAACGCGAGGATTTGAATCATTCAGGCGCGCATAAGATCAATAACGTGCTTGGCCAGGGCCTGCTGGTGCAGCGCATGGGTAAACAACGCGTTATCGCCGAAACCGGTGCTGGTCAACACGGCTTGGCAACCGCCATCATGGCGGCGCGCCTTGGGCTCGAAGCGACTATTTACATGGGTGCCGAGGATATCGAGCGTCAATACTCGAATGTATTCTGGATGCGCCAGCTCGGCTCCGACGTGGTCGGCGTCACCACCGGCGCACAGACATTGAAAGAAGCACTCGATGAAGCCTTGCGCGACTGGGCTGCCTCGGTCGAAACCACGCATTACGTGCTCGGTACCGCTTGCGGGCCAGCGCCCTTTCCAGAGCTGGTTTCCTATTTCCAGAGCATTATCAGCGATGAAATCAAGGAACAGTCTTTGCGTCAAATGGGTCGCCTGCCCGACGAGATCGTTGCTTGTGTGGGCGGCGGCTCCAACGCGATGGGTGCTTTCGGGGCATTTCTGGAAACTCCTGACGTTAACCTGGTCGGTGTCGAGGCCGGCGGAGTCAGCCTGGAAGACGGTAAACACTCGATACGGCTGTCACAGAACACCGGTGAAACCGGCATCGCGCAGGGTTATAAAACCCTGTTCCTGCAAAACGACGATGGGCAGCTCGGCGATACCCACAGTATCGCGGCGGGGCTCGACTATGTCGGTGTTTCGCCGATATTGGCCTACCTGTCCCAGCAGGGTCGCGTAATCCCGGAATCGGCCACCGACGATGAAGTCACCGAGGCTTTTAGCCTGTTAATGAAAACCGAGGGTATTATTCCGGCGCTGGAATCGGCACACGGGCTCGCGGGCGGTTTCAAGCGCGCCAGGCAGATGAAACCGGAGCAAAATGTAGTCATCAACCTGAGTGGCCGCGGCGATAAAGACATTTTCACCGTGGCTCGCGCATTTCCGCAACGCGAATGGACCGAATTTCTGCAACGTGAAGCCGTCCGTTCTACCGAAGCACTGGCAAAGAAGCGAGGACACTAATCATGTTTCCAGCACAGTACGAAGATTTGCAAATCATGTCCCACGCGGTGATTGGCTTTCCCAGCCTCGAGGAAAACGAGAAAGCAATTGCCGGCCTGGCCGAGGCTGGCGTCAAATTAATCGAATTGCAGGTGCCATTCAGCGATCCCGTTGCCGATGGCCACACGCTGGTCAACGCTTGCTATGAAGCGCTTAAGCACGGCGGCTCGGTACAGGCAACGCTCGATCTTGCAACCACCGTGTGCGCACGTCACCCAGAGGTGACTTTTGTCTTGATGAGCTATCTGAACCCGCTATTTCGCTATGGTTTAGAGGAATTGTTCGAAAAAGCCTCGGCCGCCGGCATTAAGGGCATGATCGTGCCTGACTGGCCGGTAGAGGAGATTGAACCCTGGCTACCGACGCTCGATGCCCTCGGCCTGTCTCCAATCCTGATGGTGACGCCTAATACCACGGCCGAAAGAGTCGAAAAAATCGCCAAAGCTTCACGCGGTATGATCTACGTGGTTTCGCGCATGGGTGTAACTGGCCATGAAACCCAGTGGGGTGAAAAATTTCAGAAATACATCGCTGAAATCCGCAAACATACCGATTTACCTCTGGCAGTAGGCTTCGGGGTGCGTACCGCCAATGATCTCAATGCATTGACCGGCAAGGCCGAGGTGGCCGCGTTTTGCTCGCAATACATCGAATGGCAACGCGATGAAGGTAGCGAGATTGCGGCGAATAAAATGAAATCGATTATCCGGGAAATTGATTCGCCAGAAGCCTGACCCGCCCCTGCGATAAAATACCGGAAACTGAGGCCGGGCTTTGCCGTGTTTCGATTACAATAAACAATTATGTTTAGCCTGGTTAATTTAACCTGCCTGGTGCTTGTTGGCCTGGGAGCACTTTACTGGTGGCAAAGTGGTTTGTTCAAGGGAAGAGCACGTCAACTGGCGATGGAGTATTGTCGACAACTGGATCTGCAACTGCTGGATCAAAGCATGGTAATTACCGGCTTTTGGCCGATACGCAATTCCAGCGGAAACCTGGTTTTCAGACGAACCTACCAGTTTGAATTTTCTTCAACCGGCGATAGACGATATCGGGGCGAGTTGATTCTCGAAGGAATGGCATTGAAATCAATCGACCTCGAAGCATACAAAATTGCGGAATCTGATTGACGCCTGGATAGTTTGGTATGCCAGGTATTATTTCCTATAATCTCGCTCCAGTTGCCTATACTCCGTCGTCAAGCGACTTGTTTATCAACTTTTTACCCGCAGGATTTCCCATGAAAAAATTACTAGTAATAATCAGCATTGTCAGCCTGTCTTTTTTATCCGGATGTGAAACATTCGATGCATACACCGGTGAGAAAAAGACCTCCAATACCGCCAAGGGTGCCGGCATTGGTGCTGGTATCGGCGCAGTTCTGGCCTATCTCAGCAACAAGGACGAAAGCAGCAAAACGCGCAAGAGAAAGGTGCTCCAGGCTGCCGGAATCGGAGCGATTGCGGGTGGTGGCATCGGCTACTACATGGACTCGCAGGAAGCCGAGCTCAGAAAAACCCTGCGCGATAGTGGCGTTAGCGTCGAACGTGACGGTGACAATATCAACCTGATCATGCCGGGTAATATTACCTTTGTCACCGCCGGACACGACCTCAACGCCGATTTCTACCAGGTGCTGAATTCGGTAATAATCGTCCTGCAGGAGTTTGAAAAAACCATCATCGTATCCGCAGGTCACACCGACAGCAGGGGTTCCCAAGAATACAACCAGGCCCTGTCAGAGCGCCGCGCCAAATCAGTCGCGCAATACCTGCTGTCAAAAGACGTTGTCGAAGCCCGAATCGAGAGCGTCGGCTTTGGCGAAGACACGCCGATCGCTGATAATTCGACCGACGAGGGCAGAAGCCTGAATCGACGCGTCGAGTTATCACTAATTCCAATCACAGAAGACAGCTGATAGAGAAAATCAGGGCCGGGGTTCATATCAATCGACCTATACCCCGGCCCTTAGCAGCCGTCGTATCCCACCGGAAAATATAAACAACATCAGGGCAGCGGCAATACCAATCCATAAGGTAGAAGTCAAAATACCCAGCAAAGTCGATTCGGCTATCGGAGCTCCCTTTTCCAGCCCCGAGGCAAGTCCGAGTAACAACAACGCAAAAAACAGCCGTTCGGACAGGCCCTGCAACGACAAATAGGTTGCGCGTTGATCGCGTTGAATCCGCGGTGCAATCGCAGCCCTGACCGGGGCATGCACCAATGCCATTGGAAAATTTCGCGCACAAACAAGCGCCAGTACAAACGGACTTACCGCGATTGCCATAGCCGCGACGATACCGAGTTGGACTAGCATCGCCAACGCCAGCACACCCACCAGACCGAGTTTCGATTGCATCGAAATACTGGTCCTGGCGCCGATTGCCCCGCCGAACATTGAAATCGATATCACCACCCCCGATATCAATGGGGCATATGACGCCGCTGCAAGTACAGGGAGTTGCAGCAGGGTGATATAGGGCTGATAAAATTCATAGACGATATGTGCCAGGGCGTACAACAGGATCACAAATAGAAAGATCCAGCCTAGCAGGGGGTCCCGCAGTTTGCCGAGACAACCTAGCACAACCGTGGTGAAACTCTGCGGTACAGCGATAGTCTCGTCGGCATGCACCGGTTCCACGAAAAACCATACCAAAGCCGCCATGGTAATCGCGCTAAGCAGTGAGAATACGTAGGCCAGGCGTAAATCGATCAGGCCGAGAATACCACCCGACAGGGTCGCGATAGCGAGCATGATCAAACCCCATTGCTCGGCACTCGCTTCGCGTCGCGCATATTCGCTTTCACGGCCCAAAGCCTTGAGTGAGTCATAATGTAACGCCGTGTCGGTACCCGACTGCATGGCTATCCCTGCCGCAAGCAGAAACTGGCCTGCCGCAAACCACCAGAAATTCCCGCCGATGATGAAACAAATGTATGACAACATCAATGCGCTGGCCCCTATCAGCAAGGTGATACGACGACCTATACGATCGGAAAAATATCCCGACGGCACCTCAAGCACAAAAACTGAAAAGTAGTAAACCGCGGAAAGCTGGATAACCTGGTCAAGTGACAGGCTTTGGCTCATGTATAAAAAGAACACGGTTATCCAGGCATGACCGTTGGATGCGGCAAGAAACCAGGGATACAAGCGAATATTGTTATTCAACGATGACAATTGTTTGGGCTCGGAATTAGCCCAGACAGCATACCTTGATTGCGCTGGCTAGCATAAGGATCACAACATAAATTCATTGTTTCATGGCCACTCCAATGGCTGAAGTTATAATTAACTTGATTTTAATTCTATATCGCACTATCTTGTACGAATTCGAACTAAATTCTATGGATATCATGAATAAATCTCGACGTAAAACCCTGGCCTTAATCGGAGGCGGTTTCATCGCGGCAGCTGGTATTGGCACAACTGCCTTTGTCACCACCAGGAGACCTCATGCGGCACTGGCCCCCTGGCAAAATGCCGGCAACTATGAAGATCCGCGCAAAAACGCGCTTTCTTATGCGATTCTGGCACCAAATCCGCACAATCTACAACCCTGGATGGTTGATCTCGTTGGCCCTGACACTGTCATTCTCTATCGCGATCCGAATCGAGCGTTGCCACATACCGACCCGTTTTCACGCCAGATTACGATCGGACTGGGTTGTTTTCTGGAACAGTTGAAAATTGCAGCCACGCTAAGCGGACATGACGTGAGCCTGGAACTGTTCCCAGAGGGAGAAAACGGTCCCGTAGCGATTGGCAGGTTTTCCAGATCGGCGACAACTGACCCATTGGCGGCACATATACTTGGTAGGCGTTCCTGCAAGGAGCCGTACCAGATGACCGCTATCGAAGCATCCAGTCGGAGTACCCTGCAGGCTTATGCAAATATCGTGACCGATCCCGAAATGGTCGAAAATCTACACTCGCTTACCTGGGAGGCTTTCCAGATCGAAATGGCGACCCCTAGCACTTACCAGGAAAGTGCCGATCTGATGCGAATTGGCAAGCAGGAGATCAATATCAGTCCCGATGGCATCGATATCGGTGGACCCATGCTGGAAACCCTGATGCTACTGGGATTACTGTCTCGCGAAGCACTAACTGATCCCGGCAGCGAGGCGACCCAATCCTTTCTCTCCTCGTATAAAAATATGCTGCTGTCGACACCCGCTTATGCCGTGATCACCAGCCCCAATAATGATAGGCTCAGCCAGATAGCGGCCGGAGCTGCCTGGCTGCGTCTAAATCTCAAGACTACCGAGCTCGGTTTAGCGCTACACCCGGTAAGCCAGGCTTTACAGGAGTAAGATGAAATGGCGAAACTGTACCAACGCTCACATGAATTGCTCGCCAAAGACGGCGCAACGATACAAATGCTGGGGCGTCTTGGCTATGGTCCATCGATAGAGCCCACACCTCGCTGGCCGTTAGAGGCAAAGCTGTTAAATGGATAGGCAAGACCTGGGGCTTTATTTCGTTTTCTTTAACGAGATCGGCATTATCGAGCAACTCATCCGCGCCTTGCTCGAGGCAAAGTTACCGAAGGGTTTTCTGATTTCACACTTCAGCGTGCTGAATCATTTAATCCGAGTCAAAGACGGTCAGACACCACTGGTGCTGGCACGTGCATTCCAGGTACCGAAGACCACGATGACGCATACGCTATCGGTTTTAAAGCGGCATGCACTCATTGAGATTCGCCCCAATCCCGAAGACAAGCGCAGTAAATGTGTATTCATCACCGCTACGGGACGAGCGCTTCGTGAAAAGGCAATCAACGATATCGCACCGGATCTGCAAGCGGTTGCCGACAGGTTTCCGGCAGACAAAATGTCAAAAATGGTGCCCTACCTGGCCGATATCAGGCAGTTTCTCGACGACTATCGCAACTAAACCTGGCAATCTACTTCCCGAATCATCACCTCAACAGCGATACACCGATCGAGAAATGAGGATTTCGCAGGCTAATGTAATAAAAGGATGACGGGCTGCTCGAAATCGGGAAAATGAAACTGAATTTTTCAAATCAGTGACAGGATAACGAACCGGGAAACGCAATTATGAATAACGATGTCATCATCAGCTGCGCCGTTACCGGTGCAGGCGACACCACCGGTCGCAGTGACCTGGTACCGGTAACGCCACGTCAAATCGCCGACTCTGCAATCGAAGCAGCCAAAGCCGGCGCCGCGGTGGTGCACGTACATGTACGTAACCCCGAGACCGGACAGGGCTCACGCGACCCCGCGCTATTCAAACAAACCGTGGATATGATCCGTGACAGCGGCGTCGATATGATCATTAACCTGACCGCCGGTATGGGCGGTGACTGGGTACCTGGCGAAGAAGACCCGTCGCTACCGGGACCGGGCACAGACATGATCGGGCCCGAAGCTCGGCTAGCCCACGTGGTTGAATGCAAGCCCGATATCTGCAGCCTCGATTGCGGCACGATGAATTTCGGCGGCAACTACACTTATATCAATACAGCGCCCTACCTGCGTACCATGGCGAAGATCGTCCAGGAGCTTGGCGTCAAACCGGAACTGGAAGTTTTCGACCTGGGACAGATCCGACTCGCGCGCAGCCTGATCGAAGAGGGCCTGATCGATGCGCCGCCGATGTTTCAAATCTGCCTCGGCATTCCGTGGGGTGCCGGTGCCGATACCGAAACCATGGCAGCAATGAAACGGGCACTACCCGCGGACGCAATCTGGGCGGGTTTTGGTATCTCCAGAATGCAAATGCCGATGGTGGCACAAGCCGTGCTACTAGGCGGAAACGTCCGCGTCGGTCTCGAGGACAATATTTATCTCGAGCGCGGTGTACTCGCCAGCAATGGCATGCTGGTAGAGCGTGCGGTCGAAATAATCGAACGCATGGGAGCCCGTGTACTGGGCCCGGACGAGGCGCGTTCAAGCATAGGCCTGGGCTGACCACGAGTAAAAATCGGGAGAAATGCCATGCACGTCACCCTTGATATAATCGTTATTACATATATATATATATAACTATGAGCATAACGAATACACAATTTACGATTGGGCAGGTGGTAAAACATCGTCTTTACGACTTTCGAGGTGTAATCATCGATGTCGATGCCGAATTCGACAACACCGAGGAATGGTGGTTGTCGATCCCGGAGGAATATCGACCCCGCAAGGACCAGCCCTTTTATCATTTGCTCGCGGAAAACGAGTCAATGTCTTACGAGGCCTACGTGTCGGAACAGAATCTACTGGTCGATGAAACCGGCGAGCCGGTTAATCATCCCCAGGTTCCCGAAGTGTTTGGCGAATTTATGGGTGACAGTTACGCGTTGCCGGATAGTTATCGAAACTAATCCGTTCTGATTTCAATAGACAATAAAGGGGTGGCGTTGCTACCCCTTTTTCATTCAGGCACAGCAGGCCTGCTTAAGCCACAGAACTGATTTTTCCCCGGTCTTCAGACCCCTGCAGATGGCACAAAACCGAGTTTTTTATCGACGATATTGTTTAACGGCTCGCCCGCCAGGTAATGTACCCAGTTAGCCATAAACTGGTCGGCCATTGCAGTTTCAAATTCGATGTAATCACCCGACATGTGAGGTGAAACCAGGCAATTCGGTGTACGCCACAGCGGGTTTTCCTGCGGCAGTGGTTCTTCGACAAATACATCCAGTGCGGCCCCGGCAATCTGGCCATCGTTTAGAGCCGCAACTAACGCATCTTCGACCACTAACGCCCCCCTGCCAACGTTGATAAAGCGAGCAGGTGCAGCCATCGCAGCAAATTCTGCTGCGCCGAACAGGTTTCGGGTTTGCGCGGTTAACGGCGTGATCAGTACCACGTAATCGGCGTCCGGCAAGTGCGAATGTAGCTCATTCACGGCGTGAATGTGGCTGAAGTCCCGACCACCTTCACGCGCGCTGCGGCCGATGGCGTCGACTTCCATACCGGCCGCCTGCAACAGCCGACCTATGGCACGACCGATCGAACCGACTCCGACCACTAACGCACGCTTACCGGCGACAGATTCAGTGAGTCGGTGTTTCCACTCGGCCTTCGACTGGTACTCAAGCGTTTGCGGAATCTGCTTGGCAAAACAAATGATCATCCCGAGCACCCATTCGGCAATCGGAGTATCAAAGATACCCCGGGCATTGGTGAGCTGCACCTCGCTTGCAACCAGTTCGGGGAACATCGCGGCATCCACCCCGGCACCCGCCCAGTGGATCCAGCGCAAATCACCTGCACTGTCCCAGGCCGCGCGCAGACTGTCGGCACGAAAATTCCAGCCGAGCATGGCGTCAGCCCCTGCGAGGGCTGCGCGTAATTCGTCGGTTGACGTTGCAAACCGCAACTCGGCCTGCTCGCTCAACTCTTTAAGTCGGGGCACCTCGTCAATTCGCTGTGCTCCCTGTATCACCAGGACCGGTTTCAAATTCGTTCCCCTTTGTCGTGTAATGCCAAAAAAATGCCCTGACAGGATGTTTTAAAATCCGCGGATGGCGTGATTAACTTATTATATCTTCACCTTGCCGTTCAGGGAAAACTCTGCCTGCCTTGCGATGTTGGCAACGACACAGCAGATTAAGTCCGACTATCAGTAGTGCACGAGAAACAGGCTTTCATATTGGGTAACGAAATTTTATAGTTAGGTGCGCAACGAGAGGTTGGTAACCAATGAATGAACAGGCAACGCAGGAATATGACGACAATTTGATGGCTTTACTGGAAGCCGTCTGGGGTGAAGGCTTTATGTCACCCGGCGGGGTTGACGAGGTGGACCGCTATTTGCACGGGATTGAGCTTACCGGGCTCTCGGTACTCGACATCGGCTGTGGTCTCGGTGGTATTGACGTTCACCTGGTTAAGCGACATGGGGCAGCAATGGTTACCGGAATCGACGTCGACCAGGCGTTAATTGACCGTTGCGACTTACTGGCAAAAAAGTACGAAGTGACGGCTCAATTAGAATTTATTTGCGTCGAACCGGGTCCTCTACCCTTTGGAGATGCAAGTTTCGACACTGTTACCAGCAAGGATTCGATCATACATATCCCGGATAAAAAAGACCTGGCCGCTGACGTTTACCGGATACTCAAGCCAGGCGGCTGGTTCGTCGCCAGCGACTGGCTTGCGGGCTACGAAGGTGAACCTTCTCGCGAGATGAAAGAATACCTCGTGGCAGAGGGGCTGGATTTCGGTCTCGCATCGGCAAAAACCTACCTGGAGGCGCTGGAGAGTGCAGGTTTTATCGACATTGAAATTGTCGATCGCAACGATTGGTACCGGCAGCAGGCGCGCCAGGAACGCAAACAAATGGGCGGCATCCTGTACGATGGCCTGGCATCAAAAGTCGGAACCGATTTTCTCGAACACGAAATCGAAGTCTGGGACAAAATGATTATTGCCATCGATCAGGGGCAATTATGTCCAACCCATCTGCGCGGCAAGAAACCAGGAGGGGACTAAATCGAACCCCGTTCAATGCTCGGTACAACCACGGTTTACTTTTCTACAAACGCTCGTTCGATCACGTATTCTCCGAGATCGTTTTTACGAGTTTCGGTAAATCCGAGACCGTCGAGAATTTCGGTCAAACTGGTCAGCATACTCGGGCTTCCGCATAACATGAATCGATCATCATCGAGGTTCAGAGCCGGTGTACCTATGTCATCAATCAGCTTCCCGGTCTGCAACAGTTTGGTGATACGGCCGTAGTTAATGTATGGCTCGCGCGTTACCGCCGGATAATAAATCAACTTTTCCTTAACACTGTCTCCAAAATACTCGTTGTGCTTCAACTCATGGGTAATCAATTGCTGATAAGTCAGTTCGTTGATATAGCGACAGCCATGAACCAGAATTACCTTTTCAAAATTTTCGTAAACTTCCGGGTCTTTAACGATCGAAAGAAATGGCGCCAGCCCGGTTCCGGTACTGAGCAAATAAAGATGCTTTCCAGGGCGCAGCCGATCCCACAATAATGTTCCCGTGGGCTTTTTGCTGACCAGTATTTCATCGCCTGCAACGATATGTTGCAAGCGTGA
>JARFPR010000362.1 GCA_029288195.1 Gammaproteobacteria bacterium
TCGAGGCCAAGGAAGACGCGGAACAGAGTAACCGGGCAAAATCAGAATTCCTCGCTATCATGAGCCATGAAATCCGCACACCGATGAACGGCGTAATCGGGATGACCGATCTGCTGATCGACAGCGAGATGGATGACAAGCAAAAAAACTACGCCCGGATAATCCAGGATTCAGGCACAGCTTTGCTGAGAATTATCAACGATATTCTCGACCTGTCTCGTCTCGAAGCTCGACGCATAACCCTCGAACAGGCTGAATTCGACTACGCCAGCATGGTTTCGGGAGTGGTTGACATACTGAATCCCCAGGCCAGGGAGAAAGATCTGCAGCTTAGCTACGACATCGATGCAGCTGTAGAGGCTGACTACCTGGGAGATTACGGTCGCTTGCGCCAGGTCATGGTTAACCTCGTCGGCAACGCGATCAAGTTCACTCACCAGGGTTCTGTTTCGATCAGGGTTTCACGCGTGGGCGGGGATGATCAAAATCCTGTACTGCGCACCGAAATCAGCGACACAGGCACCGGCATTCCATCCAATGCGATCGGCAAGTTATTCAAAAGTTTTACCCAGGTCGATGCCTCAACCTCGCGTAAATTTGGTGGCACTGGCCTGGGCCTCGCGATCTGTCGTAAAATCGTCGAAACCATGGGCGGTGAAATCGGAGTCACCAGTATCGAGGGCGAAGGCAGCCAGTTCTGGTTTGAAATTTCGCTACCGCGCATCGACCCGAACGCTGATGACGAAGATCGTGACGACACCATTACGATTTTACCCGGCCAAAGCTTCAGAGCCGACAAGACAGGCGCCCAGCTCCGCATTCTGGTGGTAGACGATGTGCCTGTGAACCTGGTTGTGGTCGAGAAAATGCTCGATAGCATCGGCTACCAGGTGGAGTCTGCCAGCAACGGACTCGAGGCCGTCGCCGCCGTTAAGGCAAAACACTATGACCTGATTTTCATGGATATCCAGATGCCTGAAATGGACGGCTATGAGGCCACGCGCCAGATTCGCGCACTGGGTCCGGTAGCCAGCAGCATCCCGATTGTAGCGATTACCGCGAACACACAGGATGGCGATCGAGAAGCCTGTATCGAGGCCGGCATGAATGATTATATCGCCAAACCCTTTGTTAAGAAGCAACTCGCCAGATTGCTTGATCTCTACTTTCCCCCCGCAGTACTGGATACCCGTAAAGCCGGTTAGCTATATATCGCGCTCACAGAAATGCGCGTAGAGTGCATCACTGAAAACCTTGACCCGTCTTGAAACCAGGCGACCGGGAGGATAGACCGCGTACATACCGACTTCCGGGCGCGGATACTCTGTCAAAACAGGGACCAAATCACCCGCTTCTATGTAATCCTGCAGGAATGCTACCGGGCCACTCACGATCGCATGGCCACAGCTGGCGACCGCAGCCAGAAACTCACCATTGTTTGCACTGAGCCGATATTTCATCCTTGGACTCACACGCTTGCCATCTTCCTCGTAAAACCATTGGCGACCCACTGCAACATTGCTGTAGACGAGTACTTCGTGCTGTGCCAGTTCTGCCGGATGGCGGGGTTCACCGTGCTGTTTGAGGTAATCGGGGCTCGCGCAAATACTAAAATGCACACTCGCAAGTTTGCGCGCAATCAAGCCCGAGTCCTGTAATTCACCAATCCGTATCGCCAGGTCCATATTCTCCTCAACCAGGTCAACCTGCCGGTCGCTGAGATCAATGTCGATGCTGATATCACGGTGGTCAGCCAGGAAATTGCTGATCGGTTGCGCCAACTGGTCGACGCCAAAGCCGAGCGGTAGCGCCAGCCTTATACGTCCCGATACCTCGCATTGTGCATCAACGACAAATTGCTCGGCCTCGTTTAGATCGGCCAGAATCTGCGTTGCACGCTGATAAAACTCCTTACCGGCCTCGGTCAAAGACTGACGCCTCGTGGTGCGCTGTAACAATTGCACCCCGAGGCGCTGCTCAAGTTCACTGACTCGTCGACTCACCATCGACTTCACAATGCCGAGTTTTTCGCTCGCATTGCTGAAACCGCGAAAATCTACCACCGCTACAAATGATTCAAGTTCTTCAAAACGATTCATATTGTTCTCTAAATAGAAACAGTAATTTGTATTTATAGCTATTTATTTAATTTTCAGAACAATAATAATACCTGCATCGTTCACTCAGAGGCAAACAAAATGAATGCAAAATCTTTATCCAACATCTCCATGCTTTCCGCCCGGGCCATGCTCGCGGCGGTTTTTATCATCGCGGGATTTAGCAAGATCGGTGCCGGTTACGCCGGAACCCAGGCTTACATGGAATCGGCGGGGCTACCCGGCCTGCTGTTGCCTGCAGTCATTGCGCTTGAAATCCTAGGCGGAATCGCAATCCTGATTGGATTCCAGACCAGGATAGCCGCCTTGTTGCTGGCCGGTTTCACCCTGCTGGCAGCGGTATTGTTCCATAGCGACTTCAACCAGCAAATGCAGATGATTCTGTTTATGAAAAATATCGGTCTTAGCGGTGGATTCCTGGTTCTGGCTGCGCAGGGACCCGGGGACTGGGCCTTCAATCCACAATTAAGATTACAGGCGGTTTAGTCATGCAGAACAAAAAACGTATTTTACGCCTCGATGCCAGTGCCAATCCTGCTGATTCGGCTAGCAAAAAACTCGGTGACTACCTGCTGGAGCAGTTGCAGCAGGTTCATCTTTTAGCAGAAACGCGGGTACGTGACCTGAACCAGGACCTGTCATTCATCGATGCGAACTGGATAGCAGCCAATTTTACCGCGCCGGGCGATCGTGAACCCGGGCAATCTGAGCAGCTTTCTTTTTCCGATCGCCTTATTGAAGAGCTTGAATGGGCTGACCATATCGTGTTGACCACACCGATGTATAACTTCGGCGTTCCGGCCACCCTGAAAGCCTGGATTGACATGGTTTGTCGCGCTGGCGTTACTTTTCGCTACGCTGCCGATGGACCGCAAGGTCTGCTCCAAGGCAAGCGGGCAGATATCATTATTACGACGGGTGGTGTGCCACTGGCGAGTCCCGTAGACTTCGTCAGCGGTTACTTAAAACAGGTCTTTGCTTTCATCGGAATCAACGACGTCAATTTCGTCGGGGCCGACCAGATGAACGTCGATGCCGAGGCAAGCTTTGCCAGGGCGCGGTCAGACATCGAACAGGAATATGCGGCCAATGCGGCCTAGGAGTAAGCCATGAACACACGTAAAGCTCAACAAGTGATTACCGGGCAGGCAACAACCGACGGTGCCGGGGTGGACCTGGTGCGTGTAATCGGACAACCCGCTTTAATGGATCTCGACCCCTTCCTGTTGCTCGACGCTTTTCGCTCGGATGATCCCGACGATTACATCGCCGGCTTCCCACCGCACCCGCATCGAGGTTTTGAAACCGTAACCTACCTGCTCAACGGGCGCATGCGGCACCAGGATAACGACGGCAACGAAGGCGTCATCGAGCCTGGCGGCATACAATGGATGACGGCCGGCAGCGGCATAGTGCATTCAGAAATGCCGGAACAACAGGATGGACTGCTGGAAGGCTTTCAACTCTGGATAAACCTGCCGGGTGCTCACAAGATGGACAGGCCGGCATACCAGGAGTATGACGCCACCAGTATTCCGACTGAATCCAGAGAAGGCACCGCGGTTAAAGTAATCAGTGGCAAGACCTCGCAAGGTACTGCGGGACCGGTTAACCAACCACTTACCGACCCGGTTTATCTTGATGTAACCTTGCAAGCAGATACCGAGTTCACCGAAAACCTCGTTGCCGACCATAATGCATTTATCTATGTCATTAATGGTGAGGTGGCGCTCGAAGATGTCGAGGGAGGCCAGTTGACGCTGGCTCGCGATCAATTGGCGGTACTCGGCAAGGGCGACACGGTAACACTGAGAGGCGGCGATCAGGAAAGCCGATTCCTGCTGGTTGCGGGTAAACCTCTCAACGAGCCGGTGGCACGCGGTGGCCCGTTCGTGATGAATACCGAAGCCGAGGTGCGCCAGGCATTCATCGATTACCAGAGCGGTAATTTCTAAACTCCGGCTTGCACCCGACAGGGGAAGACCGTAAAAAGTGCTTCTATCCCCGAAGCCCTGGGATCCGTATACATCGGGAATTAATAGAGCGCCACTGTTACAAGATCCCGGATCAAGCCCGGGATGACCTGAAATAGCTTCGCTATTTCAGGTCAATTGTTCTGGATGACGATGTTGGGAAAAGCGGCCGAGTGATCGCGCGCTTTGGTGGCGAGCTTGGCTGCTGTCTTGCGCGCTACTGCGCGGTAAATCGAGGCGATCGGACTATCCGCCATCGCGGCCACGGTGGGGTTCCCACTATCGGACTGTTCCCGAATGTGAATGTCGAGCGGTAACGAGCCGAGTAAATCGACACCGTGTTCGGCAGACATGCGCGCGCCACCGCCCTCACCGAATATTGGTTCGCTATGGCCACACTGGCTACAGATATGGATGCTCATGTTCTCGATGACACCAAGCACCGGAACTTCGACCTTTTCGAACATTTTCAGGCCCTTGCGCGCGTCCAGTAGCGCAATGTCCTGCGGGGTCGTAACGATGACCGCGCCACTGACCGGTATCTTCTGCGCCAGCGTTAGCTGGATATCGCCAGTGCCAGGAGGTAAATCGATTATCAGGTAATCGACATCAACCCAACGAGTGTCATTGAGTAATTGCTCAAGTGCCTGGGTGACCATCGGCCCGCGCCAGATCATTGGTGTATCTTCCTCCACCAGGTAACCGATCGACATCGACTGGATGCCGTGACCGACCATCGGTTCGAGACTTTTACCATCAGATGACTCGGGCTGGCCCTTGCAACCGAGCATGCGCGGAATACTGGGTCCATATATATCGGCATCAAGAATACCAACCGTCGCGCCTTCAGCCTGCAATGCAAGGGCGAGATTAACCGCGGTCGTCGACTTGCCCACGCCACCTTTACCGGAGGCGACCGCGATAACATTCTTGATCCCCGTCAGAGGTTTCAAATTCTGCTGCACGGCATGCGATTTGACCATGCTCGATACTTCTACCTCGACCGATCCGATGCCTTCGAGATCACCTAACGCCGCTTCGATTTCCTGTTTCAGTGAGTCGAAATAACCCGCCGCCGGGTAGCCCAGCTGGATCTGGATCTTGCAGTTGTCCCCATCTGCTTCGATCGACTTGACGGCCTTGCTCGAGACCAGGTCGGTTTCCATGTTGGGATCTATGACCTGACCCAGCTTCGTTTCAATCTGCGATTTTTCGATTGCCATGCTTAAAGTATCTATTTCAGGGTTTCTGAATCGAGCGCGCATTTTACCTGAGCCGGTCAGGAAATATCACTTAGTTTTTGTGTGAATGTTCTATACAGTGCCTGGTACAGCACCTAAAATACGTCGCTTTAACCAGGCCAATCCATTCGATGAGTTCCAAATCCCGCCAGATCGTGGTGACCAGCGCGCTGCCCTACGCCAATGGTCCGATCCATATTGGCCATATGCTCGAGTATGTGCAGACCGACATCTGGGCACGCTTTCAGAGACTGCGCGGTCACGAATGCATCTACGTGTGTGCCGACGATGCCCACGGCACGCCGATCATGCTACGCGCGCAGGCAGAAGGAGTTACCCCGGAAGCATTGATCGAACGCATGCACAAGGAACACCTGCAGGACTTTACCGATTTTGGCGTCGCTTTCGACAATTACTACAGTACCCATTCCGACGAGAATCGCTTTTTCGCCGAGTACATCTATACCCAGCTGAAACAAGCCGGGCATATCCGAACACGCGTCATTTCACAGGCTTATGACCCGGTAGCGGAAATGTTTCTGCCGGATCGATTTATCAAGGGTGAGTGTCCTAACTGCGGTACCGGCGATCAATACGGTGACAATTGTGAAAACTGTGGCGCTACCTATGATCCTACCGAGCTCAAGAATCCAGTGTCGGTGGTCAGCGGGGAAACCCCGATCGAAAAGGATTCGGAACAGTATTTCTTCAAGCTGGAAGACTTTGAAGACATGCTCAAAGCCTGGTTCGCCGCTGGCCACGTGCAAACCGAAATTGCCAATAAGATGAACGAATGGCTCGATGAGGGCCTCAAGGACTGGGATATTTCGCGTAACGCACCCTACTGGGGTTTCGAGATTCCAGACGCACCGGGTAAATATTTTTACGTCTGGCTGGATGCGCCGATTGGTTACATGGCCAGTTTCAAACACTGGTGCGAAGCCACCGGGCACGACTTCGACGAATACTGGAATGCCGATAGCAAGCACGAGCTTTACCATTTCATTGGTAAAGATATCGCTCGCTTCCATACCATGTTCTGGCCAGCGATGTTGCATGGCGCCGGTTTCCGCAAACCAAGCGCGGTTTATTGCCATGGATTCCTGACCGTCGACGGCCAAAAGATGTCCAAGTCACGCGGCACCTTTATCATGGCGCGCACTTACCTCGAGCACCTGAATCCCGAGTACCTGCGCTATTATTTTGCCGCCAAGCTCGGTCCCGGGATCGACGATATCGACCTGAACCTCGAGGATTTTACAACCCGCGTCAATTCTGACCTGGTTGGCAAACTGGTGAACATTGCCAGCCGTTGCGCCGGGTTTATTAACAAAAGATTTGACGGCAAGCTCGCCGCCAAACTCTCCAGCGAAGATTTAAGCCAAAAGATTCTCGCCACCGCAGAGCCGGTTGCCGATTACTACGAAAACCGCGAATTCGGTAAGGCTATGCGCGACATCATGGCGCTGGCCGATAAAGTCAATCAGTACATCGACGAAAAGCAGCCCTGGGTAGCCATCAAGGACCCGGCCCGGGCCTCCGAAGTACAGGATGTTTGCAGCATCGGTTTGAATTGCTTTCGTCAGCTGATCATTTTGTTGAAACCCGTTTTGCCAAAGCTGGCGGCGCAGTCCGAGGAGTTCCTTAAGGTTGAAAACCTCCTATGGTCTAATCTCGGTGATAACCTGCTGGATCACGGTATTAATCGATTCAAGCCCCTGATGACGCGAATCGAGCCGGTTTTTATCGAACGCATGATCGAGGCCACAAAAGAAGACCTCGCTACGGAGCAGAAAATGCAGCAGACCTCGAGCGACCCATCGATCGAAGCCATCGCAGCCGAGATCGGTTATGACGATTTCGCCAAACTGGATTTCCGCATTGCGAAAATCGTCGCTGCCAAACGCGTCGAAAAATCTGACAAGCTGTTGCAGCTCACCCTCGATATCGGCAGCGAAACACGCAACGTGTTTGCCGGAATCAGCAACGCCTACAAACCCGAGGACCTGGAAGGCAGGCTCACGGTGATGGTTGCCAACCTGGCGCCGCGCAAAATGCGCTTTGGCATATCCGAGGGTATGGTGCTGGCAGCCGGTTCCGGTGAAACCGAGCTCTACATCCTGAGCCCGGACTCGGGTGCCAAACCGGGCATGCGAGTCAGCTAGTTGTTTTCACGCCTGATTGCAGCCAGCCTTTTGCTCGCGGGCGTCGCCGCATCGCCTGCGGAGGCGATCGATTCCAAGCAAATCTACCAGCTCAACCAGGAGCGGGTATTCCAGGTGCGCGTGCTCAATCGTGAAACCGGCAAGAAATCCAGCATCGGATCAGGCTTTATCGTGGGCGATGGTAGCCAGGTCGCGACCAACTACCACGTCGTCGGCCAGGTTATTCTGGAGCCCGAGCTGTTTTACATTTCTTACGTCGGCAAGGACGGACAGGAAGGCGAGTTAAAGTTGCTGGGTCTCGACGTTGCCCGCGACCTTGCCCTGCTTGGCGCCGACAAGCCCATTGGTGATGCCATCAAGATGAGTCCGCTGCCGCCACGCGGCGCACCGATCTACGCGATGGGTAATCCGCTGGACCTGGGATTGACCATTGCGGTTGGCACCAACGGCGGGATTTTAAACCAGACCGATGATAGTCGTATCCTGTTCTCGGGGAGTCTGAACCCGGGCATGAGCGGCGGTCCAACCTTCAACGACCAGGGTGAAGTCATCGGCATCAACGTCGCCACCGCGCGCAATGACATCAGCTTTATCGTTCCGTCAAAATTTTTGAATGACTTGATTGAGCAGTCGAATGCCGATGCATTCAGTGCCGAAGAAGACCTCAAGCTCGAAGTTGCGCGGCAGGTGCTGGCTTACGAAACCAGCTACATTGAGCAATTACTGGAAAGTGACTGGCCGAAACTCGACCTGCGCCAGTTCAACTTACCCGGCATCATCTCGCCAACCGTGCGTTGCTGGGACAATAGCGCCAAACTCAGCACCATTGTGCGCTACAAACGTTACCAGATTCGTTGCGCCAACAAGAACCACGTCTATCTCGATGAAGACAACAAGTTCGTTGGTGAACTGACCTACGAGTATTTCTGGCTGGAATCGGAAGATCTCAACGCGATCCAGTTTTATAACCTCTACGAAAATCTGAACAAGGATCAAATCGACTCGAAAATCGATCGCGACATCGTCAGTAATTTCAATTGCCGGACCTGGTTTGTCGAGGTCTCCGCGCAGGAGCTTAAGGGCAACCTGTGTCGAAGAGAGTACGTCGAATACAAGGGCATGAGTGATGTCCTTTTTACGGCGGCACTAATGGGTCATAAAAACCAGGGGTTTTTCATTACCCTGATCATGACGGGCGTTGATTACTCGTCAACTCTGCCGTTGATTCAAAAATTCCTGGAGCAATCCGAATGGAAGCCCTGATACTCGAAATCAACACCCGGGGATTGCATCGATATGAACAAATCGACGCCGAGGTAACCACGATCGGGCGTGCCCTGGATAACGATATCATTCTTTCCGATCCAACCGTTGCACCCCATCACCTTAAAATAATACGCTATGGCGAGGACTCGCTTGAGCTGGTCAACCTGACCGAGGTAAACCCGACCCGCATCGACAACCGGCGGGTAGATTCACTGGTCACCGAAAAGTTACCGTTAAATCTTGAAATCGGTCGTATCCAGGCACAACTGCTGCCGCGCAATCATGCAGTTTCCGCGACCCGCCCCCTGGCCGGCAAGGGTAAAAGCAATCACCTGTTCGGGCATGCCTACTGGGCGGTCATACTTGTCCTGGTTTGCCTGTTTGTTGGCGGCCTCGAGTTTTTTCTCAATTCCTACACCAGTTTCAAATGGAGCGAATTGTTCAAGCACATGCTGCGAGAAAGCGTCTTGACGATTGGTGTTTTCGTGCTCGCGTTATCGATACTCGAACGCCTGCTGGTCAATCGATGGGAAATCAGGCAACTGGTCACCTCGGTATGCCTGGTTTACCTGCTTTATTACTTCGCGTCGATTTTTACCTACCAACTGAGCTACCTGTTCACCGCGAACTGGCCGGCCACGCTGTTTCGGTTTGGCTGGTACCTGCTGATCATCCCTGGCGCAGTCGCACTGTACCTGGTCCATATTTCGCACTTAAAAAGGAACCGCAGCATTCTGCTGGCCATGCTGATTGCAAGTCCCATCGCGGTACCCTCGATCCTGCAAAGCCCTGAGATGAGGGCCATGCTGGACGATTTCAGTTCGTCTGCGAGATACCAGAACAGCCTCAGTTCGCTAAACTGGCACCTGAAAAAAACAGTAACCATTGAAAGCTTCATCGAGCAGGCCAAAGATCTAGAAGCAGGCGAGTTCGCCGACTAAGCAGGCATTGGTGAATTTAATAAAGACCCCGGGCAATTTCGGTATTTTTCGCAAGTTCCAGGCCTTATAATTCAACGATGTCAGAATACCTGTTACTTTTAATCGGCACGGTGTTTGTCAACAACATCGTGCTGGTCAAGTTCCTCGGACTTTGTCCGTTTATGGGTGTCTCCCGCAAAGTGGAGACCGCCATCGGTATGAGCGCGGCAACAACTTTCGTACTGACCCTGTCGGCAATACTGAGTTACCTGATTAATAACTGGATCCTGTCTCCGCTGGATCTGGAGTACCTGCGCACTATCGCCTTTATTATCGCAATTGCCGCCGTCGTCAATTTCACCGAAATGGTGGTGCACAAAACCAGCCCGCTGCTTTACAACGTGCTGGGTATTTTTTTACCGCTGATCACCACCAACTGTGCGGTGCTGGGCGTAGCGCTGATTAATGTCCAGGAACAGAATAGTTTTCTCGAATCGGTGGTCTATGGTTTCGGAGCTGCGCTCGGCTTCTCGTTGGTTCTAATCCTGTTCGCGGCCATGCGCGAACGCATCAATGTTGCCGATGTGCCAGCGCCATTCAAGGGTTCGGCGATCGGCCTGGTTACCGCGGGGCTGATGTCGCTGGCCTTCATGGGGCTCGGCGGCCTGGTCAAGGTCTAAACGGTGCTTGTCGCAATTTTTACCATCAGCCTGATGGCTGGAATATTCGGCCTGGTACTCGGCTACGCGGCGATACGCTTCAAGGTTGAAGGCAATCCGGTTGTCGATCAAATCGACGCACTGCTGCCGCAGACTCAATGTGGACAATGCACCTACGCGGGTTGCCGACCCTATGCCGAGGCCATTGCAAACGGTGATGCACCGATCAATCAATGCCCTCCGGGTGGGCAGGCGACAATCGTTGCTCTTGCCACCCTGCTCGATACCGAGGTACTCGATCTCAACGCCGAGCATGGTGAACATCTTGAGGTTCCGCTACTGGCGGTGATTGATGAGCAAACCTGTATTGGTTGCACGCTCTGCATCCAGGCCTGCCCGGTCGACGCCATCCTCGGCGCAGCCAAGCAAATGCACACGGTGATTGCCGAAGAGTGTACGGGCTGCAAACTCTGCCTGCCCCCCTGCCCGGTCGATTGCATCGACATGGTTCCGACCGAGCAAACCATTGACGACTGGAAATGGTCGGCGCCGCTGGCTCAGCAGGATTGGGTGCAAAATGCCTGAATTACATCACTTTCATGGCGGCCTGGTACTCGACGGTCACAAAACCGAATCGCTTGCTCGCGGGTTGCAACAGGCGAGTCTTACCGAGCGTTTGTTCCTGCCGTTGAGACAACACATCGGCGACCACAACAAGCCCAGGGTCGAGATCGGTGATCGCGTGTTGAAGGGCCAGGTAATCGCCTCGGATTCCGCGCTGATTTGCGCCGCAGTACACGCACCGACCTCGGGTACGATCAGCGCAATCGAAGACTATCCGGTGGCGCACCCGTCGGGGAAAATGGATACCTGCATCATCATCGAAGTCGATGGCGATGACAAAGCCGTCGAGCCAATCCCGGTCGACCTCGATAACCTGAACCCGGACGAGATGATTGAACTGATTTGCCGTGCCGGCATCGTCGGGCTCGGCGGTGCCGTTTTCCCGACCTCGCCAAAGCTGTCGCGCGGCAAAGCGCAGGGGATAGACACGTTGATCATCAATGGGGTCGAGTGCGAACCCTATATTACCTGCGACGATATTCTGATGCGCTTCAACGCGGCCGAAGTGATTAGTGGCAGCGGCTACCTGCAGCGAATCCTGGCACCACGAACCACCTATATCGCGATTGAAGATAACAAGCCGGAAGCCATTGCTGCCATGGCGAAAGCGTTGGCCGAGCATCCTCTAGCAGGCACCGAAATAGTGTCGATCCCGACGATTTATCCTTCGGGTGGCGAGAAACAACTGGTCCAGATTTTGACCGGAAAAGAGGTGCCACATGGCCAGTTGGCGCTTGATATAGGCGTTTTCTGCCAGAATGTCGGTACCTGCGCGGCGATCACGCATGCACTCGAAAAAGACGAACCCCTGATCTCACGCGTGGTCACAATTAGCGGTGACAATATCGCGCAACCCGGCAACTGGGAAGTTCGACTGGGGACACCCATCAGCCACCTGATCGAACTCGCCGGAGGCTATCGATACGGCGCCAGTGGACAGCTGGTCATGGGCGGATCGATGATGGGATTCGCGCTTTCCGGCAGCAAGGTGCCAATTGTTAAGGCAACCAACTGCATAATGGTGATGCGCGAGGAGACCATACCAAAATCGCCGGGCTACCACGATGAATGTATCCGCTGCGGTAAATGTACCGAGGTTTGCCCAGCACAATTGTTACCCCAACAACTTTATTGGCATGCGCGTGCCGGGGCCTACGAACGTACCCAGGAATTCCACCTGTTTGACTGTATCGAGTGTGGTTGCTGTTCGACAGTGTGCCCGAGCAGAATCCCGCTGGTGCAATACTATCGTGCCGCTAAAAGCGAAATTCGCGCGGCGCAAAAGGCTCAATTCAAATCCGATCGCGCGCGTCTTAGATTCGAGTTTCGCGAAAAGCGCCTGCAATTGAAAAAACAACAGGATGAAGAACGTCGACGGCTGAAACGCGAGGCCCTGCAGAAGAAAAAAGCGGGGGCCGGCAACGGAAAATCCATCGAAGATCCAGTTCAGGCCGCACTGGACAGGGTCAAGGCGCGCAAGAAAAACGCTCAGGAAGACTCGCAGTGACCAGCGTCATTGTCTCATCACCATACGTTGCCCAGGGCAGTACGCTGAAACGCCTGATGATCCAGGTCATCATCGCACTGCTGCCTGGCACAATCGCATATGCCTGGTATTTCGGGCCCGGTGTCATCATTAATATTTGCCTCGCGGTGCTGTTAGCGTTGGCGTTCGAGGCAGGCATCCTGAAATTACGCGCTAAACCCGTAATGCCACACCTGACCGATTTCAGCGCGGTGGTGGCGGCCTGGTTGTTCGCCTTATGTTTGCCGATGCACATTCCCTGGTGGCTGGTACTGGTTGGTATCGGCTTTACCATGGTGGCCGGGAAACATTTGTACGGTGGACTCGGGTTCAACCCTTTCAACCCGGCCATGGTGGGTTACGTGGTCCTGTTAATTTCCTTTCCACGGGAAATGACAACCTGGTATTTACCGAACTCGGTCAGTGGTGAAACCCTGAGTCTAAAGGAGGCACTGGCTTACACTTTCGGCGGTGCCGATATTCAGCAGTGGGATGCGCTGAGTTCGGCAACCCCGCTGGACCAGGTCAAAACCGCAGTTGCGCAGGGCATCACGGTCGCCGAGATTCGACTGTCACCGGTATTCGGGGAATATGCTGGCAAGGGCTGGGAATGGATAGCCTTCTGGTGGTTCATCGGTGGATTGTGGCTGCTGGCGACGCGGACAATCCGTTGGCATATTCCGGTTGCATTGCTCGCTGCCGTAATCGCAATGTCACTGCTGTTTTACCTGATTAACCCTGAAACCTACACTTCACCCCTGTTTCACCTGCTTTCGGGTGCAGTCGTAATCGGTGCCTTTTTCATAGCTACCGATCCGGTTACCGCGGCCACCACCGATACTGGTCGGATTTACTATGGCCTGCTGATTGGCTGCCTGATTTATGTCATCCGTGTCTGGGGCGGCTATCCCGACGGCATCGCCTTTGCCGTGTTGCTGGCGAACATGTGTGTACCGCTGATCGACTATTACACGCAGCCACGGGTATATGGCGAAAAATGATCACGATCAGCCGGCGGCAGATTCTTATTTCGGGGATATTTCTGTGGCTATTCGCTGTTGCCGGCACAACCCTGGTCACGCTCACGGAGTACAGCTCCCGCGAAGCAATTATCGAAAACGAACGCCAGCTATTGTTGCGTAATCTTTACGCGCTGTTACCCAGGGACAAGCTCGATAACGACATTGCGGAGGATATACTGGAACTGCCGGCCTCCCCCCTGCTCGGCACTGATACGGCCTCAATCGTCTACCGCGCCCGCCTTGCTGGAGAGCCTGTCGCGGCAATATTCAACAGCATCGCGCCCAATGGTTACAGCGGCAAGATTCATTTACTGGTCGGAGTCTACGACACCGGCAAGCTGGCGGGTGTACGCGTGGTCAAACATGCCGAAACCCCCGGACTGGGTGAGGCCGTCGAGATCAGGAAGTCACCCTGGATTAAAAGTTTTGATGGTAAATCGCTCACCAACCCGGGACCGTCCGGCTGGCAGGTAAAACGTGACGGCGGTGAGTTCGACCAGTTTACCGGCGCCACCATCACACCGCGGGCGGTGGTTTCAGCGGTGCGCAACACGCTGCTGTACTATCAACAAAACGTTGATATGATTTTTAAACAATGACGACTTCTCGCGAAATTAGCCGTGACGGACTCTGGGGCAACAATGTTGCGTTGGTGCAGTTACTGGGACTTTGCCCGTTGCTCGCGGTAACCAGTACCGTTGTCAACGGCATAGGTCTCGGCATCGCCACGCTGATCACGCTGGTGCTTTCTAACACGATCGTTTCATTGATCCGTGGCTTTGTGCGCAAGGAAGTCCGGCTACCGGTATTTGTTCTGATCATCGCCTCCGTGGTGACAATAATCGAACTATCGATGCAGGCCCTGTTTTATGATCTTTACCTGGTGCTCGGTATTTTCATTCCGCTTATCGTCACCAACTGTGCAATCATCGGCCGCGCCGAGGGTTTCGCTTCCCGCAACCCGGTCGGACCTGCCGCGCTCGATGGACTGATGATGGGGCTTGGTTTCCTTGTAGTTTTGGCACTGCTCGGTGCGCTGCGCGAGATTATCGGCTTCGGCACGCTGTTCGCCAACGCAGAACTGATGTTCGGTGACGGTGCACAAACGCTGACCATCGAGTTCAACAAGGACTACCCCGGATTCCTGCTCGCGGTATTGCCGCCGGGCGCCTTCTTCGGCCTGGCGGTCCTGATAGTTGCCAAGAACTGGCTCGATCTGCGGCCCCGGGAAAAACAGGAGATTATCGAACCGGCGCCCGAGACAGCATGAACCCGCAAAAGCGATATGAAATCTTTAGTCGTCTGCGCGATCATATCAAGGCGCCGCGCTCGGAACTCGAATACCGTTCAAATTTCGAGCTGTTGATTGCGGTACTGCTCTCGGCACAGGCGACCGACGTCAGCGTCAACAAGGCCACCATGAAACTCTACCCGGTGGCGAATACCCCGGAAAAAATGCTGGCGCTGGGTGAAGCCGGGATCAGGCAATACATCAAGACCATCGGGTTATTCAATACCAAGGCCAAGAACATCATTGCTACCTGCCAGATCCTGATCGAGCAATATGGTTCACAGGTGCCCGAGGATCGGGCCGCGCTGGAAAAGTTACCCGGAGTCGGACGTAAAACTGCCAACGTGGTGTTAAACGTCGCTTTTGGTCACCCCACGATCGCGGTCGATACGCATATCTTCCGAGTCTCCAACCGCACCGGTATCGCACCTGGTAAAGACGTACTCGTGGTGGAAAAGAAACTGCTTAAATTTGTACCCGACGAGTTCAAACTCGACGCACACCACTGGCTGATCCTGCATGGGCGCTATACCTGTATTGCTCGCAAACCGCGATGCGGCAGTTGCGTCATCGAAGACCTTTGCGAATTCAAGCAGAAGAACATCGAGTAATATGTTTCAGTCACGTGATCAAGTGCGCCAGGTTTACCTGGACGTGTGGCAAAAAATGCAGCAGAAACTGGTGCTTGAGCCGATGGAAGCCTTGATCGCCGACGTTATCGAGGACCACCCCGAGTACCACTCGCTGCTTGAAATCGATAGTGAAATCAAGCAACAGGACTTTACCCCTGACCAGGGTCAGACCAATCCCTTTCTGCACATGGGAATGCATATCGCATTGCGCGAACAGGCTGGCACGGATCGACCCCCGGGTATCAAGGTCGTCTATCAAAAACTGCTTTCAGTTAAAGGTCAGCATGAAGCCGAGCACGCCATGATGGAGTGTCTTGGGCAGGCACTTTGGAACGCCCAGCGCAATAACCAGGCACCCGACGAGGCTGGCTATCTCGACTGTTTGCAAAAGCTGTAAAACCAGATTTACCTGACGCTTATTCGACTATAAGCTAGCGCCCTGACAAGCTGGACTAAAAGCATGGCTGATCCATTCAAACTACTGGTGCTACCCGGGGACGGTATCGGACCCGAAGTGGTATCGGTCGCGCTGCGGGTTTTTGAAAGAATGTGTCAGCTCGAACAGATCGAAACCGAGATTCAACATGACTTGCTGCACGGTGCTGCCTGGGACAGGTACGGCACCTTTTGCCGCGATGAAACCGTTGTCACCGCAAAACAATCAAATGCGCTGTTGGTCGGTGCAGTCGGTGGTGCGAAATGGGACCAGCTGCTGATACAGAGCGAAGACCCGGCTGAACGTGACGGCTTGATGCGCCTGCGCGAAGAACTCCAGGCCTATGCCTGCCTGCGCCCATCACGCGCCTACGAGTCGCTGCTGGCGCGCACCCCGTTCAAGCCGGACGTTGTTGCCGGTGCGGACATCCTGGTACTGCGTGAACTGTGTGGAGGCCTGCCCTATGGCAAGCCGCGTGGTATCGACGAACTCGAAGATGGCAGCTTCCAGGCCTACGACGCCAACTTTTATAGCAGCGAAGAAATCAGGCGTTTCGCTGTCGTCGGATTTGAAATCGCGAGACGGCGGCGTGGCAAGGTCACTTCGATCGACAAGTCAAACGTCATGGAAAGCGGGATCCTGTGGCGGCGAATTGTCGGCGAAGTGGGGACCGACTATCCCGATATCGAACTCGAGCACCTGTACACCGATAATGCGCTCTACCAGATGATGCAGCGTCCAACCGCGTTTGACGTGGTAATCGCCGATAACATTTTCGGTGACATTGCTTCAGACCTGGTCGCGACTTATGCAGGCTCATTGGGCATGCTACCCTCGGCTTCACTACAGGGGCTGGATTCCGGCAAACCGGCAATATACGAACCGGTACACGGCACGGCCCCCGATATCGCGGGCCAGGGAATTGCCAATCCGATCGGCGCTATCCTTAGCGTCGCGATGTTGTTTGAATACAGCATGCAGCGCAAAGACCTGGCTCGGCGCATCGAAAGCGCCGTTGTTAAATGCCTGCAGGCGGGTGTCGTCAGTGCAGACCTCGGGGGTCAGGCCAGTACCGACCAGATCGGTGAAAAAATTCTTTCAGTTTTGGACTAGAGGACGAACATGAATAGCAGTAGTGAACTCAATGTCGGTGAAGCGACGATAAAACTGCTTGAAGCATATGGCGTCGATACACTATTCGGCATACCTGGTGTGCACACGCTGGAGTTTTGCAGGGGTCTGAACCAGAGCCCTATTCAGCACGTACAGGCACGTAACGAACAGGGTGCCGGATTTATGGCCGATGGTTACGCGCGCGCTTCTGGCCGACCCGGGGTTGCGCTGGTAATCTCCGGACCGGGCGTCACCAACGCCCTGACCGCAATTGGCCAGGCCTATGCCGACAGTATTCCGGTGTTGATGCTTTCCAGCGATGCGGCCAGTTACACGCTCGGTAAAGGCTGGGGGTGCCTGCACGAAGTTCCGAGCCTGACAGCCACCACCGCTCCGCTAACGGCATTTTCCGCAACCGCGATGACAGCCGAAGAAGTCCCCGGCCTGATCGCGAAAGCTTTTTCGGTGTTTTCCAGCGAACGCCCGCGTCCGGTGCATATCGCAATTCCGATCGATGTGCTGGAAATGCCGGCCGGTGGCGAATGGGAAGCCATCGAATTACCCGCGCGACCCGCACCAACGGCAAAGAAAATAGAACGCGCCTGCGAGCTCTTGCGTTCCGCGCAGCAGCCGATGATCTGTGTCGGCGGTGGTGCCTGGCTGGCCAGCGAAGCGATCACCGAGATCGCGGAAAAACTCGGCGCTGCCGTCATCGGCAGTAATGCCGGCAAGGGCATCATCGATGATTCACATCCGTTATCCCTGAGTGCCGGCACGGTGCGCGGTGAAGTCCAGCAATACCTGAAAAATGCCGACGTCGTGCTCGCGGTCGGCACCGAGTTATCCGAAGTCGACAGCTTTGTTGAAACGCTCGAAATCAATGGCAAGATAATCCGCATCGATCTTGATTCACGCAAAATGAGTGACCTTTACCCAGCCGAGGTTGCAATCATCGGTGGCGCCAAAACAACTACCGAAGCGATTGCGCGACAACTCGGGGATGTCGATGAACGCGCGGAAACCGTCGCCGAAGTTGCCAGTTTGCGGCGGGACATACGCAACAACTTGAGTGCAAGCGAGGTCCGACACTGCAAGACTCTCGATGTTCTGCGGGCCGCTCTGCCGGCCGACACCGTCGTTATGGGAGATATCTGCCAGCTGGTTTACACGGGTTCATTTGCATTTGATGTGCCGAAGCCAAGGCTCTGGCATTACCCGGCCGGCTACTGCACGCTGGGTTGCGGCCTACCCGATGCTATTGGCGCCAAGCTCGCCTTACCGGATACACCCGTCGTCACCTTTGCCGGCGACGGCGGCTTCATGTTCACCGTGCAGGAACTGGTAACCGCAGCTGAACTCGGGCTTGCGCTGCCCATAATCCTCTGGAACAACGAGGGTTTAAAGCAAATCCAGGACGATATGAAGCTACGTGGCATAGAGCTGGTGGGGGTCACAGGGATCAATCCGGATTTCATCGCCCTGGCACAATCCTGTGGTTGCCATGCACTCAAAATCGACAGCGCGCAAAGTCTTACCGATGCCGTTAAAGCGGCTTTCAAGGCGGACCGCCCGACGCTGATCGAAGTGAAAGAATTCGATGCATGGCTAAATTGAGCTTCAGATAAATGCAAACCTATTCTTACTACGCAGATGGAAAGTGGCTTGAACCCGCCAACGGGGAATATTTCGAAACCGAAAATCCCTACACCGGGGAGGCCTGGGCGCAAATCCCGCGTTGCAATGAAAAAGACGTCGAAATAGCGGTTCAGGCCGCTTATCGCGCCCATCACGAGGGCCCCTGGGGACGCATGAATCCGAGCGAGCGCGGAGCCATGGTGCGCCGCCTCGGGGATGCCGTCGCGAATCATGCCGATCGCCTCGCCGAAATCGAAACCCGCGATAACGGCAAACGTCGCGTTGACATTCATCCCGGGTTAACCAGCTGGCTAATCGATAGTTTTTACTACTACGCGGGTATGGCGGATAAGCTCGAGGGTTCCGTTATTCCAACCGGGCGTGATGAAATTCTGAACTACACCCGGCATGAACCTTTCGGTGTAGTCGCCGGGATAACCGCCTGGAATTCACCACTATTGATCGCGATCTGGAAACTCGCACCGGCGCTAGCGGCCGGTAATTCGATCGTGCTCAAACCATCCGAGTTTGCTTCTGCATCGACACTGGAGCTGATGAAGGCCCTCGAAGAAGCCGATTTACCCAGTGGTGTCATCAATACGATAACCGGGTTTGGGGCCGAGGCAGGCGAGCCATTAGTTACGCATGAACGGGTACGCAAGATAAGTTTTACCGGTTCGGTCGAAGGCGGCGCTCGCGTGGCAGGTCTTGCGGCCAGGTCGATCAAAAGCGTCACCATGGAGCTTGGTGGTAAATCACCCCAGCTGGTGTTTGATGATGCTCGCCTGGCGGACACCGTGCATGGTGTCTGCGGTGGAATTTTCCCACCGGCGGGACAAAGCTGCATCGCCGGATCACGGCTGCTATTGCAAGCCGGAATTTACGATTCCTTCGTCGAAAAACTGCTCGAGGTGGCGAAACGTGCCAAACTTGGAGATCCCAATGATCCGCATACCAGTATTGGACCGATCGCCAACAAGATCCACTTCGACAGAGTGCTTGGCCATATCGAATGCGCCCGTCAAAGTGGCGCCACGCTCGCCTGCGGCGGCAACGCGGTAAATCCAGGCGGTGCCACCGGCTGGTTTATAGAGCCCACAATTTTTACCGATGTAACGCCGCAAATGCCGCTCGCGCGTGACGAAGTGTTTGGACCGGTTCTCGCGGTGATGCGCTTTGACACGGAGGAAGAGGCACTGCAAATGGCGAACGATTCAAACTTCGGTCTCGCCGCCGGTATCTGGACCGAAGACCATCGACGTGCCCTTAACCTGGCCAACCGTCTCGAGGCGGGCACGGTTTACCTCAATAACTACTTCGATGCCTGTACCCAGTCACCTGTCGGGGGTTACAAACAAAGTGGTTATGGTCGCGAAAACGGTTGGGAAGGAATGCGCGATTTCCTGCAAACCAAAAGCGTCTGGCTAAGCACCGCGCGCGAAATTCCACCTCCCTTTTGAGCAGCACCCCGAGTCCAGTATGAAACCCAGGCCACAGCAAACGATGCAGCGTATGTTGGCGATATCGCTGGTAGGCCTGATCGTGGGACTGATTGCGTCGTTTGCAACCATCGGTTTCGTCGAGCTGGTACATTATTTAACCGATATCCTCTACGTCAGCCCATCCAGTCGAGCGCAAATGGAAGGCGACCATCTCGGATTAATCACTATGGCCGTGCTAACTATCGGCGGTCTGGTAGTGGGTCTTATCCTGCAATTCGGCGTAAGCGAGAATAACTCCTTCGGACCGCCCGATACAATTTACGCGGTGCAATTACATGAACGCCTGCCACCACCCGTGGCCGGGGTAACAACTACCATAGCAGCCATGTTATCCCTGGGTTGTGGCGCTTCGGTCGGGCAGTACGGACCACTGGTATACCTCGGCACGCTGGTGGGTCAGGTCTGCAACCGTTTGCCATTCGGGCTGCGTGATGTGCGCAACATCGCTATTGCCTGTGGCGTTGCCGCGGCAATTTCAACGGCCTTCAACGCCCCAATCGCGGCCCTGATCTTTACTCACGAAGTTATTCTGCGTCATTACTCGCTGCGCATGTTTGCCGCGGTAACCGTTGCCAGCGCCTGCGGATATCTGGTCGCGAACGTTATTTTCGAACACCCGCCATTATTTCTGATTAGTTTTGAAAGCAGTTTTCGCGGCGTTGAGTTCTTCCTGTTTGCTATCGAGGGTATTGCCTGCGGCGTGCTTGCTGTCGTCTTCATGAAACTACTGCAGCAGGCTGCTCAATTATCACAGCGAGTAAAAGTGCCCGCGGCCTTCAAGCCGATGGCTGCAGGTTTCGTGGTGTCGCTGGTAACCTTGCAGGTGCCGGAAGTGCTGGGTGCCGGACAGGAAGTTTTCCGCCTGGCTTCGCTAGGGGGCACCTACAGTGCCGATGCATTGCTTTTGATCCTGGTCGCAAAGCTGCTGGTTACAGTTCTTTGTATCGGTTTCGGATTTGCCGGTGGTGTCATATTTCCAGCGCTCTTGATCGGAGTCCTGTTTGGCGCCCTGTTCGCACTGTTGGTGCCTGAACTATTGCTGGATGACTATTCCGGAGTCTCGGCCTATGCAGTCTGTGGCATGGTCGCGGTAATGAGCCCGGTCATCGGAGCACCGATGACCGCCCTGCTATTCGTATTCGAGTTCACCCGCAGTTACGAGATCACGATCGCGGCAATGGTCGCTATCGTATTTTCCAATCTGATCGCTTTCAGGTGGTATGGTCGTTCCCTCTACGATAATCAGCTCGCTACTCGAGGCATCGATCTGTCGATGGGTCGCGAGCGGGCTTACCTGATGCATCGCAAGGTGGCTGCCTTTGTGACCGAGTCACTACCCGTGGTCTCTCAAAATGCCGACCTGGGCGTTTTACGCGCGCAAATGGCGGCAAAGTCGACCTCAACCGCAGTCATTGTCGATGATGACAACCGCTACCTGGGCCACGTGTTACAGCATCAATTACAAGGACAGGATGACAACGAGACGATTGGTTCTATCGATCTCCAACGGGGCGGTGAATTCCACGAGGCAACCAGCATCTGGGAAGCAATGGAGTTCATGCGCAGCTATATCGGGGAGGCCATCGCGGTGGTCGATCGCAGCAGCGGACAATACCTCGGTGCGGTCCCCGAGGCCGTGGTAATCAGCGCTTACCTTGATGCAGCCCAGGAATTACGTCGCGAAGAGTACGAGGTATAAGCAGTGGATTTTTATCAAATGATCATTAACCAGGCCGCCAATGCGCTCGATGAAGATGTCGGCAGCGGCGATATCAGTGCAGAGTTGATCGACGCAAACACGCTACTTGAAACCGAACTGCTGGTGCGCGAGGACGCCGTGCTCTGCGGTTGCCAATGGTTCGATGAGGTTTTTCGACAATGCGATGCCAGGATTAACATACGCTGGCACGCGCAGGACGGTGATACGGTGACCTCCAGCGCTATTATTTGCGAGGTTTCGGGTCCGGCGCGCGGTCTGCTTACCGCCGAGCGCAGCGCATTGAATTTTTTACAGACGCTCTCCGGAACCGCAACCCTGGCACGAAGCTATGTTGACAAAATAAAACACACTGACTGCAAAATTCTCGACACTCGTAAAACCCTTCCCCAGCTCCGTTACGGACAAAAGTATGCCGTGCTGTGCGGCGGCGGCAGTAATCACCGCATCGGCCTGTTCGATGCCTTTCTGATCAAGGAAAATCACCTGGCGGCCAGCGACGGGATTGCCAATGCCGTATCACGTGCGCGCCAAATTCATCCGGACAAGTTCCTCGAGGTCGAGGTTGAAAACCTGGAGCAATTGCAACAGGCGATTGACGCCGGGGTCGACCGTGCACTGCTCGATAACTTCTCGATTCCGGCGATGATTGCTGCGGTCGAACTCAATAATCGGCGTATCGAACTCGAAGCCTCGGGTAATATCGACCAGGATAACCTGGTCGAATACGCTGAAACCGGCGTTGACTTTATCTCCATCGGTGCACTCACCAAGAACCTGCGCGCAATCGACTTCTCGCTGCGCTATCGTTAAGCGGGAGCCTCGTACCCAGCAGTGGTTCACCGGTGACACTGTATCGGGGCAATCCCTTCAGAACATAGCGGCCCGGACCCATGAATTCCTTTCGTATCTGATTATCCGTCGAATCTATAGTAGCCGTTGGCGAAAACAATTTCCTCGCCTCCGGCAGCTGATTTATGCTCCCTAGCGGACGAGCATTTAATCAAGAGTCGGAAATCGTTCGCTAAAAATGTTGTCATTCTTCTGCTATTATTCGTTATTCAAAAGTTACATTAAAGAATCAGTAAATTGCTGATTGTAGGAGTCCAGGCATAAGCGGAAGTGGCATTCTGATCAACCTGATAGGTGGCGTCGCCCTCCTATTGTGGGGCTTGCGCATGGTGCGAGTCGGCATGTCCGAAAGCTGGGGCAGCGAAATTCGTAGCGCCTTAGGGGCCAGCCTGAATAATCGTTTCAAAGCCTTTCTCTCCGGTCTTGGCGTGACCATGTTGTTGCAAAGCAGCAGCGCCACCGCCTTGCTAACATCCTCATTTAGCGGCCAGGGCATCCTCACCACCGCAACCGCGCTTGCGATACTGCTTGGAGCCGATGTCGGCACTACACTCGTGGCACAGGTTCTGACTTTCGATCTATCGGCTCTGTCACCACTACTGATTGCGCTTGGCGTAGCATTGTTTACCTACTCCTCGGGTGGGCGCACGCGCGACATCGGACGCCTGCTGCTGGGTATCGGCATGATGCTGTTAGCGCTGAAGCTGATCGTTACGGCATCGCTACCGATGCGCGAATCTTTAATCGTCCAGCAGATATTTGTCGCCCTCGGCGAAGACCTGATACTGGCCGTGATTTTCGGTGCCATTATTGCCTGGGCATCGCATTCGAGCCTCGCAACCGTACTGCTCGTGATCGCGCTCGCCAGCACCAAATCGCTGGACATCACCGTCGCTTTCGCCTTTATACTGGGGGCCAATATCGGCGGTGCGATTCCGCCATTTATCGCCACGCTCGGCGCTAACCGTACAGCAAGGCAACCACCACTGGGTAACCTGCTGTTTAGAATATGCGGTGTCGTGATCACGTTACCTTTCGTCAGCATGATCGCCAACGGGCTCTCCCCGCTTGAGGTCAGCCATGCGCGCCAGATTGCAAACTTTCACATGCTTTTCAATATCACTCTGGCAGTATTTTGTTTTCCCCTGATCAACCACATGGTCGCTCTTACCGCGCGCATGATTCCCGAAGACAAGAAAGTAATTGACGAGATGCAACCCAGGGATCTTGACCGCAGTGCCTTCGAAACGCCTTTGGTGGCTTTAGTCAATGCCGAACGTGAGGTTTTGCGCATGGGAGAAGTCGTTGAACGCATGTTCCGCAATTCTTTTATTGCGCTGAAGAAGAATGACCACCAGCTGGCGAAGCGCAGCCGCAAGATGGATCAGGTAGTAAACCAGTATTACGATAACGTGAAACACTACCTGACTGCATTGGCGCGAGAAACACTCGGTGAAAAGGAAAGCAGGCGCTGTAATGAAATTTTAAGTTTTGCGACCAACCTGGAACACATTGGCGACATTATTTCGGGGGACCTGATTCGCAATATACTGCGCAAGAAACTCGTCCCTGGTAACAAAATGTCGCCGCAGGATCGCAAGGACATCAATAATCTTTATCGCCCGGTGTTATCGACATTCCAGTTATCATTGAGTGTTTTTACCTCGTCCGATATCGCCATGGCTCGGCAATTGCTGGCCAGGAAATACAAGTTCATCAAGCGCGAAAAAAAGGCAGTAACAAACCACTTGCAAAAAATTCGTGACGACACCCATTACGATTCACAACTGAGCGCCATGCAGCTCGACGTGTTGCGGGACCTCAGACGCATCAACTCGTACCAGGCCGCGGTCGCCTACCCGATTCTGGAAGAAGCCGGCCAGTTACGCAGCAGCCGCCTGCGTCGCAGCAAATCGGACAAAGTCGCATTCCCGCGGGTCAAAGGCACCATGAAAGCTTCGATCAGCAGCTAAATGCCGGTTGCATCGATTTAGTAAGTGATCAGTTAGCAATGGTTTCCGGATTAAGGCTATGAAAATCATTACCAAACATTTTTTACTGCTGGGACTTATCCTGGTATCGATGAGCGTCTACGCGTCGGACGCCAAGGTCCGTGATGCAGACGAGGCTGCCGGCAAATGGCTCGCCCTGATCGATGGCCAACAGTACCGGGACTCATGGGATCAGGCGGCTTCATTGTTTAAACAGCAGGTCAGCGCAGACAACTGGCTGCAGGCAATTAGCGCCGCGCGTCAACCCCTGGGAGCCATGATCAGTCGCAAGCTGGTTTCCGCAACCTACGCCACCAGTCTGCCCGGCGCCCCCGACGGAGAGTACGTGGTACTGCGCTATCAAACCACGTTCAAGCATAAAAAAAGTGCGGTTGAAACCGTTACCCCGATGCTTGATAACAATCGCTGGCGCGTTTCCGGTTACTACGTTCGTTAAACACCTGTATCGAGCAAACAGGCGGTCATCGAAAATATTGCGCAACAACTACCCACATCAGATATTAAGGCAGGAGTAACCCCATGTTGAGCTGGTTAAAAAATCTCTTATCCCCATCCGAACCCGCAGGTCCACCACGACTGATTCAGCGCTTCGATGGGTCTCAGGCGACCATAAGCACTAGTTCAATAATCGCTGATGCCGAGGGGTGGCACATCGACGCTGACAAATCGGCGACCTTTCACTTGTTTGAGCTCGATCCCGGTGATATTGAAAACGGCATGGTGACTTACCGGGCTTCGATAAAATCCGAGGCAGTTAAAACACAGGGTTACCTGGAAATGTGGTGTCGAATACCAGGGAAGGGGGAATTTTTTTCCAAAGGTTTGAATAACCCGGTTAAAGGCAGCAACGACTGGGCCAGCTACGAAATCCCTTTTTACCTGAAAAAGGAACAGAACCCTGAACTGCTAAAACTGAACTTCACACTCGAAGGAGGCGGCAAGGTCTGGCTCAAGGATGTCGAAGTCAGCTTCACCCCGTTCAAGTAGGGCTTTTTTTAAGCGTTCAACACTTGCAGGCGTTCAAGGGTGCCTATATCGGTCCAGCTTCCACGGAACAATTCAGCCGTGACCTGTTGTTGACTCGCCGCAATACGCAGTAACGGAGCGAGTGCATGTTTGCCCGGCGTCAGTTCTTCGAAAAAGCTGCTATGGAACTGGGCAATACCGCTGAAGGTGTAACGGGGTGAGGCGTCATTACCAAGCGTCGAATCCGCCAGGCTGAAGTCGCCATCCGGATTATGTCGTGGATTTTCAACCAGCACCAGGTGCGCCATGCTGTCTGATTGCCGCAGCCGCGCAAAATCATAGTCGGTAAAAATGTCAGCGTTGATGGTGATAAAACGCTCACCCAGTAGCGGTAAAGCCTGCTGAATTCCGCCCGCGGTTTCGAGTGCTTCGGGCTCGTCGCTGTATTCGATCGCAAGATTGAATTCTGATCCATCACCGAGAAAATCGCGAATCTGATTTCCGAGCCAGCTGAGATTTACGACGATCCCGGTGAAGCCAGCCCGGGTCAGGGCTTCGAGATGATGCACGATCAGTGGTTTGCCCTGCACTTCGAGCAAGGGTTTTGGAACGGTATCCGTTAATGGACGCATGCGTTCGCCCCGTCCGGCGGCCAGGATCATTGCCTTCATGACTTGTTCAAGATGACGTCAGCGCCTCTACTCGCTGGTTCAACTGCAGTTGCTCTATGATTGCGAGCAAGCCTAGCATAGACGTTTCCGCAGCACCGGCCTGGTTCACATATTCGAAGGTACGCGGTATATCTTTCAGGTATCCCGGTTTTCCGTCACGGATATTGAGACGAGAGAATATTCCGATCGCCTTGAGGTGACGCTGAATTCCCATCAGGTTAAACCAGCGCATGAATTGCGCGGCTTTGACATCGACCAGTTCGTGGACACGTGCAGATTCGTAATAATCCAGTGCCAGTTGGTCCACATGCGCCGGCGGCCAGGCAATGTAGCAATCTCGCAGCAACGAGACCAGGTCGTAGGTAATCGGTCCTTTAACCGCGTCCTGAAAATCCAGGATTCCAGGATTGTAAGTATCGACTTTCATCAGGTTACGCGAATGGTAGTCCCGGTGCACGAA
>JARFPR010000384.1 GCA_029288195.1 Gammaproteobacteria bacterium
CTGGGAAAAAACTTTCAACGATATTTCGTCAAGGGCGTTGAGAACTATCGCCTCGGAATCGAGGCCGCTGACCAGGCGCAACAACAGGAAGGTTTGAAGTTGCTGGCCAGGTGGGCCGAATTCTGGAATGCCGAGCGAGAGTCGATAGAAGCCCGGTTAAATCCGGGCTAGCGCAGGATTAAAAACCTTTATCGAGGTTTGAAATGGGGCAGGTTCGCAGCGTAAAAGGTTTTGTTAAAGGCCGCGTCCAGGGCGTGGGTTTCCGTTACTTCGTAATGCGTCATGCACAGGCCCGGAATCTTTCCGGTTACGTCCGTAACCTGGATGATGGTCGCGTCGAGTTTTGTCTGCATGGAGACGGGGATTCGGTTGCGAGCGTAACTGAAAATATTCGTGTCGGTCCCTCACATGCGCGAGTAGATGAACTGGTGTTTGAAGAAACCGATCAGACACCGCTCACATCCGGGTTCGTTATTCGTTAGTCATAGCAAGCAGCAGGGAGAAGGTTAACCTGCTGTGTTTACTCATGCTGAAGGCGGGCCTGAACTCGAGCCAGTCCGTCATCGTCGACCTCGACGCTAAAATCTATCGGCCGGCAGCAAACCTCGCAATCTTCGATGTATTCCTGGGTTTCGATCGAACCATCGACCAGCAGCGTAATATCTTCCCAGCAATAAGGGCACTGCAATGCCACCTCAATCAGTTGATTGATCATTATTCGGGGAGTATGCGCAGGATGCGGCCGCTGTCGGTGGAGAAATATATCCAGCCCTCGGCGCTTGTGACCAGGGCGCGAATACGTTCATTCAGGTCTCCAAGGATACGTTCTTCGTTGATTGCCTGGCCAGATGGAGAGAGTTCGATTCGATTCAAATGGCGCAGTTTGAGTGCACCTGCAAACAGGTTGCCGTGCCACTCGGGAAAGGCTTTGCCACGGTACATGACCAGGCTGCCAGGCGCGATCGATGGAATATAAACCTTGCGTGGATCCTCCATACCCGGCTTACTGGTTCCCTCACCAACCGCTATCGGTCCCCAGTATTCTTTGCCGTGGCTGACGACCGGCCAGCCATAATTTCGCGCCCGGGTGATGAGATTGATTTCATCTCCGCCCCGTGGCCCATGCTCGATCTCCCATAATCGTGAGGTCTGGACATCGAAAGCCAGTCCCTGGGGGTTGCGATGACCGAAACTCCAGATTTCATCGCGCTTCCCCGGATTATTAGAAAAAGGATTATCCGATGGAACGCTGCCATCAAGATTCAGCCGTATTATCGAACCGATATGATTGCTCAGGTCCTGTGCCATGGGACGCTTGCCACGATCCCCGACACCGAAAAATACATGTCCTTTGTCGTCAAAGGCGATGCGACTGCCAAAGTGCTGTCTTTCATCGGTCGCTGAATCGGTGACCAGTAAATCCTGCCAGTCGACCAGTCGGTTCTGATCCAGATGCGCCCGCGCGAGCGTGGTCGCTGCCTCGCCCCTGGAGGCCTTGCTGTAAGTAAAGTAAATCCAGCCCTCGCTTTCATAATTGGGTCCGATGGCTACATCAAGCATGCCACCCTGGCCTTCGGCGACGACTTCAGGTCCACCGTCGAGAACAACTGAGGCGGATTTATTTATGTCGATCAGCAGTATGCGGCCTGCGCGTTCGGTCACCAGCAGTTGGTGTGGGGATATAAACGCGATGCCCCAGGGGACACCCAGACCATTGACCAGTTCTTCAACCAGAATCCCGGGGTAGCCCTGCTCAATTTCGCGAAACTGCTGTGCAGCCAAAGGGGTTGCTGCAACGCAGGCCAATAGAATGACCAGGCAACGCGCAAGTGTTCGGAATAACAAAAACATGGCTTTACAGTACAAAAGCTGGACGCATAATACCAGTGCGATAATTAAGCCCAAAATCTGTTGCCGACAATGGTATTGATTGCTGATGCAAAATAAGGAGTTACCCGTTACCTCCGACCTGGTGTTAATCGGGGGAGGGCACAGCCATTTGTTTGTGCTCAAGCACTTTGCTATGAATCCGCAGCGAGGCTTACGTATTACCCTGTTGACGCGTGATCTGCACACCCCGTATTCGGGCATGCTACCGGGATTTATCGCCGGGCACTACGATTATGACGCAGCGCATATCGACCTGCTACCGCTGGCGCGCTTCGCCGGTGCGCGCGTCATTCACGCCGAAGTTACCGCTATCGATGCCGAGCGCAAGCAAATTACGATTGCAGGGCGCCCGTCGCTCGATTACGACTTATTGTCGATTAACATCGGTTCCCGCCCCACCAGCCCGCTGCTCGAGAGTCAGCAAAACGACCAGTTCGCGGTCAAACCTGTCGATCGCTTTATCGATTCCTGGCGTCGACTCGAGCAGCGTCTTGTTGAAGCTGATAAGGACCTGCGGTTAGCGGTTGTTGGCGGCGGCGCCGGTGGTATCGAACTGGCCCTGTCGTTGCAGTATCGCGCCGCGCAGCTGGAGCGGCGACGGGCCAGCCTTCAGCTTCTGATTGTGACCGACCGCGACCGGTTGCTGTCGGGCCACAATAAACGAGCAAGGCAGATGTTTGCTGATATTTTGCAACAACGATCGATTCCCGTTTTTTATCAACACCGGGTAACAGAATTTGGCAACGGATTTCTACAAGGAGATTTCGAAACACCGGTGGCCGCCGATATAGCCATCTGGGTTACCCACGCGAGTCCTGCGGACTGGTTGACCGATTCCGGGCTGGCGCTCGACACTAACGGCTTTATCGCGGTCAATCCCTGCCTGCAAAGCGTTTCGCACGAAGACGTGTTCGCTGCTGGCGACGTGGCGGCGGTAGCCGATTACCCGAGGCCCAAATCAGGTGTCTTCGCGGTACGCCAGGGCCTTCCCCTGGCACGCAATCTCATCCTCAGGTACCAGCAGCGGGACCTCAGGCCATTCAGACCTCAGGCTCAATTCCTGTCGCTGATTTCAACCGGAGATCGTTTCGCCGTTGCCAGTCGGGGTCCCTGGGCCTTGCAGGGGAAATGGTGTTGGTGGCTCAAGGACAGAATCGATCGCAAGTTCATCCGGCGCTTTTCCGAATTGCCCGAGATGACACCTGTCGAAGATGATGGCGGGGAGATCGCACCCATGCGTTGCGGTGGTTGCGGTTCCAAGGTCGGCAGAGAAATCCTGGAACGCGTGCTTGAACAGCTTGGTCAGAAATATGATATCAGCAATGATTCCGGACTCGAACATGCGGATGACGCCGCCCTGATCAGGATTCCGGCAGGCAGGGAATTGATTCAGTCGATAGATCACTTCCGCAGCTTTATCGATGATCCATACCTGTTCGGTCAAATAGCAACCAATCATGCCTTGGGTGATCTGCACGCGATGGGTGTGGACGCCCACAGTGCCATGGTGATCGCAAATGTTGTTTATGCAAGCGAGGACAAGCAATTCCAGGATTTGTACCAGTTGATGTCGGGCGTTGTCGAAACCCTGCAACGGAACGGCACCCTTTTGGTCGGCGGACACAGCGGTGAAGCCAACCAGATGAGTTGTGGTCTTAGCGTAAACGGATTCGCAAGACCCGAAGACCTCATATTGAAATCCGGTGTTCGGCCCGGTGATCTGCTGATATTAACCAGGCCGTTGGGCAGTGGCGTTCTGTTTGCCGCTGATATGCTGGGTAAAGCACGGGGTGACTGGATCGATGCCGCGATTGAACAGATGCTGATGTCAAGCCGGGATGCGGCAAGCTGCCTGCGAGAGTTCCGCGCCAGCGCCTGTACCGATGTTACCGGCTTCGGTTTAGCCGGGCACCTGTTTGAAATGGCACGCGAGTCTGCTTGTGCGATCGAGATCTACATCGATCGGATGCCGCTTTATCCCGGGGTGATCAGCCTGTCGCGCCAGGGTGTCGCCAGTTCACTGCAACCGCAGAACATCCGCATTCGACACAGCATCAGGGATCCCGAAAACCTGGCTAGCCACGAAAACTATCCCCTGATATTCGATCCTCAAACCGCCGGCGGCCTGGTGGCAAGCGTTGCAGAGAAGCGGGCAGGTGAATGTTTGCAGAAGTTGCGGCAGCTGGGCTATGACCAGGCGCAGGTCATAGGTCGCGCAATTGCCAGAACCGAATCGGACCGGGTTCTAAGCCTGGTTAACTCCTGAGTGCGAGTAACCCCGACTCCTGGATGACCTGTGCACAGGAGGCCTCGCCGTGTGGTGCCATTAAGTGCGCGCCGGCACAGCCCTCGATTTCGGAAAACCCTTGCAGTAGTTCGGCACAAATGGCGCGTCCCTCGGCTTTTTGGTCATCGGCCCCTTCGAGGCGGGTGATGATTTCGTCCGGCACGTGAACCCCGAACAGGTTATCGTTCATCCAGCGCGCTGACCTTGCCGATGCCAGGGGGCCGATACCGATCAGAAAGTGTGCCTGCTCGGTAAAGCCACCATCCACCAGTGCCTGGCAGTAACGCCTGACTTTTTCCAGGTCAAAGCAATACTGGGTCTGAAAAAACTGGGTACCATTGTCAATCTTGGCCTGCAGCCTCGCGGCTGGCCAGTTGTCCCCGGGCTCCGCCGGCATTTCTGCAGCACCGAGAAAGAGTGATGGTGCGGGATTGATTTCACGTCCGGATGGGTAGCTGCCTGCATCACGCATACCGCGCATTTGCCGCATCAGCTCGCCACTATCGATCTCGAATACTTCGGCGGCATCGGGTTGATCTCCGGCTGCCATCTTGTCGCCGGTCAGGCACAGGAAATTATGTATGCCAAGCGCGGCGGCACCGAGAACGTCTCCTTGTAAGGCCAGGCGGTTGCGGTCGCGCGTGGTTTGTTGAAGCACCGGCTCGATGCCTTCACGGGCCATGATTGCGGCCGCTGCCAGCGCAGACATGTGGACCCGGGCGCTGGCGCCGTCGGTTACGTTTACCGCATCAGCCAGGTCTTTCAGGCAGATTACTCGATCGAGCACCGACTGCGGCGAGGATGAATCCGGAGGTGAGGTTTCGGCGGTCATTGCAAACTGGCCGGCCTGTAATACCTGCGCGAGTTTGCTTGGGGCGGTTTCTGTCATAAGAGTTTGTTCCAGGGTGTTGATCGGTTACTGGGATAAGTCTTCAGGCCTGGCCTGTTTCATCGCGTCTGTTATCAGGTAGGCCAGCTCCAGGACCTGGTCGGCGTTAAGTCTGGGATCGCAGCTGGTCAGATAACGGGTTGCCAGGTCAGAGTCAGCAATCTTGTAGGCACCGCCGGTACACTCGGTGACGTGTTCACCGGTCATTTCAAGGTGGATCCCCCCGGGGTAACTTCCCTCGGCCTGGTGCACGGCAAAAAACCGATTCAGCTCGGACAGGATATCGTCGAACTGGCGGGTTTTGAAACCGGAGCTGGATTTAACCGTGTTGCCGTGCATCGGGTCGGAGGACCAGACGACATTACTGCCTTCCTTTTGCACCGCACGAACCAGTCGAGGTAGCACCTCGGGTAACTTGTCGGCCCCCATGCGAGTTATTAAGGTCAGCCGGCCGGGTTCGTTTACCGGGTTGAGCGCGTCGATCAGGCGCAGCAAGTCGTCCGGCCTGGTGGCTGGGCCGATCTTGACCCCAATCGGGTTTTCAATGTGTTTGAAGAATTCGACATGTGCATGATCGAGTTGACGCGTGCGCTCGCCAATCCAGACAAAATGGGCCGAGCAGTTGTAGCAACGGCCGGTGAAAGAATCGATGCGTGACAGCGCTTCCTCGTAGTTCAGCAGTAACGCCTCGTGCGAGGTGAATAACTGGGTTTCACGAATAGACGGCGCGGTTTGCGATGTAATTCCGCAAACTTCCATAAAACCCAGGGCATCCTCGATACGTTCCGACATTTTCAGGTAACGTTCCTTGCCGGGACTGGCTTCAACAAAGCTCATGTTCCAGCGATGCACCTGGTGCAGATCGGCGAGACCACCCTGGGCAAAGGCCCGCAACAGGTTAAGCGTGGATGCACTTTGATTGTAAGCGCGCAGCATACGCTCGGGATCCGGGATCCTGGCACCCGGATCGGCATCGGCTGCATTGATAATATCGCCACGGAAACTGGGCAAAGAGACTCCGTTTATTTCCTCGAAATCAGCAGAGCGTGGCTTGGCAAATTGTCCCGCCACGCGTGCGATCTTGGTAACCGGACGTCGACCTCCAAAAGTCAGCACCACCGCCATTTGCAGTAGCACCTTGAACGTATCCTTTATTTTATTAGCGCTGAACTCGGCAAAGGATTCGGCGCAATCCCCTGCCTGCAGAACAAAGCCTTTACCTGCAGCAACATTGGCTAGGTTTTGCTTGAGGTCGCGAATTTCCTGGGCAAATACCAACGGGGGCAGGGCGCATAACCGGCTTTCCACTGCTTGCAGCTGGTCTTGATCCGGGTAGACAGGCTGTTGCGTAATTGGAAATTCTCGCCAGCTGGAAGGCGAAGAATGGCTTGTCTTATTGACATCAGTCGACATCGGATGTTTTGGCTTCGGAGAAACGTCTGAAAATGCCTGAAATTGATGGAAAAGGCCAGTAAAAACGGGCGATTTGAAGCCTTTCTGCCATCCTGGCCACATGCATGCCCTCAAAAACGATGTTAGTATTAACGGTTGCGAACGGAATCAGATAGCGATTTCGTAACAGCGATAAAACAAAAATATTTCGGAGAGAGAGCGTAATGAAAAAGTTACTGATTGCATCAATCCTGCTGACCTTGTCAGCATCGGTTGGTGCTGATGATATCAAGGTCGGAGTAATACTCGGCTTTACCGGACCGATTGAATCTTTAACGCCCGGGATGGCTGCAGGTGCCGAGTTGGCGCTTACAGAGGCATCTAAATCGGGTAGTTTCCTGGGAGGTCAATCGATTTCCAGCGTGCGCGGTGATTCGACCTGTATCGATGCAGCGGCGGCCTCGTCTGTCGCCGAAAGGTTGATAACCGCCGATGGTGTGGCCGCAATTATGGGTGCCGATTGTTCGGGTGTTACCACTGCGATCGCCAACAACGTCGCAGTGCCTAATGGCGTGGTGATGGTATCGCCCTCGGCCACGTCTCCAGCCTTGTCAACAATTAATGACAAGGGCTTTTTCCACCGAACTGCGCCTTCAGACGCTCGCCAGGGCCAGGTACTGGCGAATGTTTTGCAAAGCCGCGGTATCGATGAAGTTGCCGTAACCTATACCAACAACGATTACGGCAAGGGACTTGCGGACTCTTTCACTGCTGCTTTCAAAGCGCTGGGAGGGAAAGTTTCGATCAGCGCTGCGCATGAAGATGGCAAGGCGGATTACTCGGCCGAAGTGGGTGCACTTTCTGCCTCGGGCTCCAAGCATCTCGCCGTTTTTGGTTATGTTGACCAGGGCGGTAAAGGCATTATCCAGGCGGCGGTCGATGCGGATGCATTCGACAGTTTCGTTATGGCTGACGGCATGGTCGGTGATTCGCTGATTGCCGCGATTGGTTCAGCACTGGATGGTTCGATCGCGACCCTGCCGGGTGGCGCATCCGGCGCCGATGCGTTCATGACCTATGCCAAGAGCAACGGTATTACCGGTGATGGTCCTTTTGTTCCCGAATCCTACGATGCTGCCGCCCTGCTGGTGCTTGCCATGCAGGCTGCCGGTTCGGCGGACCGAGCTGCGCTGCAGTCCAAGATGATGATGGTCGCCAATGCACCGGGTAAAAAAATTGGCCCGGGTCAGCTTGACAAGGCCCTGAAAATTATCGCCGCCGGCGGTGATGTCGATTACCAGGGTGCTACCAACGTCGAGTTCAACGATGTTGGTGAAGTTTTTGGCTCCTACAAGGAGCTGGAAATCGGCGATGGCAAGTGGAATACCATTAAAATCCATTAACAGAGTTCCAACCTGTTCCAGAGCCTGGTACCGTTTACGCTGCCGGGCTTTTTTTTATGACCCCTGTTTCCTGACTACCTCGGGGAGAATCCCGCCGGGACTGAAGCGCAATACCAGCAGCAGCACCAGTCCCATGAAAAACAGGCGCATGTGCTGGGCGTTTTCGATCAGGTGGATGCGTATGGCATTGCTTTCATCGAGCCAACCGGTACCGAACGCCATCAACCATACACCTATGGGTTCGGCCTCGATCCATACGAGCCAGATCAAAAACCCGCCCAGTACCGAACCCATGTTATTACCGGAGCCACCGACGATAACCATAACCCAGATCAGGAATGTGAAGCGCAGCGGTTGATAGGAAGTTGGCGTGAACTGCCCGTCCAGGGTCGTCAGCATTGCGCCCGCAACGCCGATAACCGCCGAACCGATAATGAAGATTTCGAGGTGGCGCCGGGTAACATCTTTGCCCATCGCGCCGGCGGCAATTTCATTGTCACGTATCGCCCGCATCATTCTGCCCCAGGGGGAATTCAGCGCCTTGACACTGAGTAACAGCACGATCACCAGGACGCCGGCAAACAGTCCCGTATAACAAAACTTGACGAAGATACTGGATCCATCAATGACGAATTGCCTGAGCGCCAGTTGTTGTTCAGCCTCGTTCAGGGTGCCGAGCGAGCCACTGTGCCACCAACGCATCAAATCGATAAACCAGGTTGTGGTTTGCAGGTCGATTTCGTAGGGAACCGGACGCGATAAGCCGGTTACATTTTTAACCCCCCGGGTAAGCCAGTCTTCATTTTTCAGAACCGCCAGAATGATTTCGGATATTCCAAGGGTGGCGATGGCAAGGTAATCGGCGCGCAGGCCAAGCGCAACCTTGCCGATACACCAGGCAATTCCAGCGGCAACGATACCGCCAAATACCCAGGAAAAAATGATGGGCAACCCCATGCCTCCGAGAAATCCGGTCCTGGCCGGTTCAATCGATTCGATCGCAGTAACCGCGGGGTCAAAAAAGAATCGAGTCAGCGCCAGGCCGCCGATAATTACCAGCGCCAGGGCCAGGTTGCGGTTACGGCCGGCAGCTATTTTGCGATAGCAAACTATCGATACGGCAATGGTAGCGGAAAAACACAAAGCGGAGATCAACAAGCGGGCCCAGCTCGCCTGCCAGGCCTCGGCGATAGGTGCCTGGGACACCAGTACCGCGCTCATGCCGCCCAGTGCCGCGAAACCCATGACACCGACATTGAGTAATCCCGCGTAACCCCATTGCATGTTGACACCAAGCGCCATCACCGCGGATATCAGGCACAGGTTGAGAATGCCCAGCGCTACGTTCCAGGACTGGACCAGTCCGATAATGACCAGTAGCAGCGCAATGACCGCGAAAGCGAGCTGGGTTTTGAGCGTGCTGCTCATAACACCTTACCCTTGAGGATGCCGGTCGGTCGTACCAGTAGCACCAGCACCAGGATCACGAAGGAAACGGCGAATTTGTAATCGGTTGAAAGCAGCTGCAGCAGGCCTTGAGGTTCCAGGCTTTGTGGCAACAGGTAGACGAAGATCTTTTTATAGGCATAGGTAACCATGACCTCGGAAAAGGCAATCACGTAGCCACCGACAATTGCGCCGATCGGGTTGCCTATGCCGCCGACGATGGCAGCTGCGAACATGGGTAATAACAGCTGTAAATAAGTAAATGGTTTGAAGCTTTTATCAAGACCATAAAGGGTACCTGCAATCGTTGCCAGGATTGCGGTGATGATCCAGGTCACCAGTACGACCCGGTCGGGATCAACGCCGGAGAGTAGCGCCAGGTCTTCATTATCGGAGTAGGCTCGCATTGCCTTGCCGGTACGGGTTTTTTGCAGGAACCAGAACAGCAGGGCAACCAGGAAAATAGCCACCACGATGGTCAATCCCTGCGATACCTTGACGCTTAAACCCTCGCTAAGGCCGGTCATCGACTTGAAATTCCGCGCGCTGACGATAAAGCGTTCACCGTCGAGGAATCGCTGGTCGTTGGGTCCAATGACGAAGCGCACTATGCCATTGGTCATGAACATGACGCCCATCGACGCGATCATGAAGGTTACCGGTACGGCCCTGCTGTGCCGGTAGTAGCGGTAAACAGTTCTGTCGGTCATAACCAGCAATAGTATTGTCGCTGCAATTCCTGCCGGCAGGGCCAGCAGGGCAGTGGGTAATGGACCCAGGTTGATTCCCTTTGATTGCAGCCACCAGGTCACCAGGATTGTCATCATGGTGCCAAAGGCCATGGTGTCGCCGTGCGCGAAATTGGCAAATCGCAGAATGCCGAACACCAGTGTGATACCGAGCGCACCGAGCGCGAGCTGAGATCCATACGACAATCCCGGTACCACGATAAAGTTAAGTAACAGGACGACAGCGTTGACGAAATCGGTAACAGCCTCCACTTAGCCTCCGAGGAAAGAGCGTCGCACTTCGGGGTCGGCGAGCAAAGCCGCGCCGGTATCGGTATGACGGTTCTCACCGATCACCAGCACGAATCCGCGATCGGCGATTTCCAGTGCCTGGCGTGCGTTTTGTTCGACCATCAGAATCGCCACTCCGGTTTGGCGTACCTCGAGAATACGATCGAATAACTCGTCCATGACGATCGGTGAGACCCCGGCAGTGGGTTCATCCAGCATCAACACCGCCGGCTGTGACATCAGTGCCCGCGCTACTGCGACCTGCTGGCGTTGCCCACCCGAGAGTTCACCGGCAAGCTGATCTTTTTTCTCCGCCAGGATCGGAAACAACTCGTAGATTTGCTCAAGCGTCTCGCTAATTTCGTCGTTACGCAGGAATGCACCCATTTCGAGATTTTCAAAAACGGTCATACTGGTAAACACGTTGCTGGTTTGCGGCACGAAGGCGATACCCTCGGCGATGCGATCCTGTGGCGACAGGCTGGAAATATCCTTGCCGCGAAACTGCACCGATCCCTGTTTCAGGTCGAGCATTCCGAGCAGTGCCCGCATCGCGGTTGATTTGCCTGCGCCGTTAGGGCCTACAATGACTGCGATTTCACCCTCGCTAACGTCGACACTGCAGCCCTTGAGGATATCCGCGCCACCATAACCACCGACCATATTTTCACCGCTAAGAAAGCTCACGCGATGGCCCCCTTATTTTTCAGGCCACGCCCGAGATAAGCTTCGATGACTTCCTCATTGTTTTTTACCTGCTCGGCCGTGCCTTCCGCCAGCACCGCGCCCTCGGCCATACAAATCACCGGATCACAAAGTCGCGAGATGAAGTCCATATCGTGCTCGATCATGCAGAAGGTGTAATTCTTTTCACGATTCAGCTTGATAATCGCATCGCCGATTTCACGTAGCAGGGTCCGATTTACCCCGGCGCCGACCTCGTCCAGGAAAACGATCTTGGCGTCCACCATCATGGTACGTCCGAGCTCGAGCAACTTCTTTTGCCCACCCGAAAGATTGCCTGCAATTTCATCGGCAATATGCCCGAGGTTCAGGAAATCAACCACTTCCATTGCGCGTTGATTGATCTGATGCTCTTCCTGCTCGACCAGGCTACGTCGAAACCAGGCATTAACGAGGTTCTCTCCGGATTGATTAGCCGGCACCATCATCAGGTTTTCAACCACCGTCAGGCGCGTAAACTCGTGTGCAATCTGGAAAGTACGCAGCAAGCCTTTATTGAACAGTTGGTGCGGTTTGAGACCGGTAATTTCTTCGGCGTCGAGATAAATCCGGCCCGAGGTCGGCGCGTAGAGACCGGCGATGGTATTGAATAGCGTCGTCTTACCGGCCCCGTTAGGGCCGATCAAACCGGTGATAGAACCCTCGGCGATCTCGATCGAGACATGATCAACCGCTTTCAAGCCACCAAAGTGCTTGCAGACATTGTCAATGCGAATCATCTGAAACGTATGCTGCTGTGGGAACGATATTAGTAAACTAAATTATTATTTATCGGTTTCCATGGTAGCGAATTCAGAACACGAAGGCGAAGTAAAATCTACCAGCACCAGATATACCCTTGCCAAGGTGATCGGGTAGAGCCTGGGTTGGGAGGGCATTTGAGTTCCTAGGCGCCTTCAATCATTGGCACAAAGGCGACATCGAGTATCTTACGGGTGTCAGTATTTCCCTGCGGGTCCCTGGTGACTAGCATGAGTTCCTGATGGCTATAGGGTAAACCGATCGGGATCACTATGCGCCCACCGGGTTTAAGTTGCTCGAGCAAAGCCGGTGGAACCTCCGGTGCGGCAGCCGTAACCACGATACCGTCGAACGGCGCCTTTTCCGGCCATCCCAGGTAGCCGTCACTGCATTGG
>JARFPR010000397.1 GCA_029288195.1 Gammaproteobacteria bacterium
TCGACGACTTCCATGACCGTCATGCTAGATAAAGTTTCCAGAATATCTTCTTTTGAAACTGCCATTGATTTTCTCCTGATACAGAATTTTAAATAGGTTTACTTCTGGTCGCGCACGGCGGCAACGGTTCGAGTTAACTTGCCAGGCACCTCGTTCATGGTGCGGGCCAGTTTTTCTACCGGTGCTTTCATTACGGCCATCAGTGTACTGATTGCTTGATCGTAGGTTGGCAACGATGCCAGTCGCTTGATCTCCGAAGGATCAAGTAGCTCACCACCAAAGGCGATAAGCTTGACGACCAGTTTCTCGTTATCTTTCGAATAGTCCTTCAGAACCCTGGCGGCACCGCCCGGTTCTTCCATCGAAAATGCGTAAACCATCTGACCCTGTAGCGCTTCGTTCATGCAACCGTAGTCGGTGCCTTCAAACGCACGCCTGGCCAGACTATTCTTGACCACCCGCATTTGAACATTCGACTCACGAGCCTTGACGCGCAACGCGGTCATCTCGCCAACAGTCAAGCCCTGGTACTCGGCGGCAATCACAGAATGCGCCTGTGCAGCAACCTCGGCTACTTCACTGACAACAGACTGTTTTTGCTGGAGAGTTAAAGGCATATGACTTCTCCTGATTAAGTTAAATAACCGGGCTCACGCCCGGACCTCTATCCCTGTTCGGTATAACTACCGTTCTCCCTACGACTTCTTAACCAGGTAACCCTGTCTCAGAAGGTCGTCTACGCAGGAAATTAAGACTGGTTATTGCCAGTCACCCACGGTCTTTGACGAGTAGCCTGTCTGCGACAGGCTGCCTCAAAGATTCCTACTATCCGTCATTTCCGCCATGGCGGAAATGACTCCTTAAAACGTCATCCCCGCGTACGCGGGGATCTTGTAAATCCCTGACGCTCTTACAAACGTCATCCCCCGATGCGTCGGACCGACGCAAGCGGGGATCTCCCAAATCTTCCTAGATGCCGGCTCGGAGGCCGGCATGACGGTTGTCCTTCCGTCATCCCCGCGTACGCGGGGATCTCCCAAATCTTGCTGGATCCCGGCGGTCCGACGTATCGGTAAGTGCTGCGCACTTTCCGGGATGACGTCGGCTCAGGCCGACGTCACTTAAGCGTCAGCGACGCCTGGTCAACGGCAAATCCCGCCCCCATCGTGGTCGAGATTGAAATCTTCTGCAGGTAAACACCTTTCGACGAAGCCGGCTTCGCCTTTTTCAGATCGGCCAGTAGAAATTCCAGGTTTTCACGCAGTTGCGCAACTTCAAAACTCGCTTTTCCAATCGTACAGTGAATGATCCCACCCTTATCGGTGCGGTAACGCACCTGCCCGGCCTTGGCATTCCTGACCGCGGTTGCAACATCGGGCGAAACAGTACCTACCTTGGGATTGGGCATCAATCCGCGCGGACCCAGCAGCTGTCCCAGTTGACCGACAATACCCATCGCATCCGGGCTTGCAATTACAACATCGTAATCCATTTCACCTGCTTTCATCGCGTCGGCCAATTCCTGCATGCCAACAGTGTCCGCACCAGCCTCTTTAGCCTTGTCAGCATTTTCACCCTGGGTGAATACCGCAACGCGAACCTGCTTTCCGGTGCCGTTTGGCAACACGCTGGAGCCACGCACGTTTTGATCCGATTTTTTCGGGTCGACACCCAGATTAATCGCTGCATCCACGGTTTCGTCGAATTTGGCGGTACTGCATTCTTTCAGCAGGGTTAAACCATCTTCGATCGGATACTGCTGTGTCCTGTCGAATTTGCTGCGAATTTCAGCCATGCGTTTTGACATTTTAGCCATGCTAAACACCCTCCACGTCGAGGCCCATGCTGCGGGCACTACCGGCAATGATGCGCACAGCGGCATCCATATCGTTGGCATTCAAATCAGCCATCTTGGTGGTTGCAATTTCTTCGAGTTGCGCCCGGGTGACCTTGCCAACCTTTTCAGTGTTTGGCGTACCGCTACCCTTGGAGACACCCGCCGCTTTCCTCAGCAATACGGCTGCCGGGGGTGTCTTGATTTCAAAGGTGAAGCTCTTGTCGGTATAAACCGCGATGATTACCGGCAACGGCATACCATTTTCAACGTCCTGGGTCTGCGCGTTGAACGCTTTGCAGAATTCCATGATGTTGAGGCCGTGCTGGCCAAGCGCGGGTCCAACCGGCGGACTCGGATTTGCGGCACCCGCAGGCACCTGCAACTTAATGTAGTTCTCTATCTTTTTAGCCACAACGCTATCTCCCGGGTGCAATCGGATTAGTCAAGCTAACCCTCCCCGTTACGAGG
>JARFPR010000333.1 GCA_029288195.1 Gammaproteobacteria bacterium
TGAACGCCTCGATATTACCAACTACCTGTCGCATGGCATAACCAGGTTAAGCGAGGATACCGAGGAAGAGTCTTTCACCCATGACGCCGAAGCCTTACCGGGCGACCAGGAAAGCGAAAATCCATTAGAAAAGTTTGCCACCAACCTCAATGAGCTTGCCTATTCGGGAAAGATCGACCCGCTTATCGGCCGCGAGCTTGAGATCGAACGCATCATTCAAACGCTTTGCAGGCGACGCAAGAACAACCCGTTACTGGTCGGTGAGGCCGGAGTCGGTAAAACCGCGATCGCTGAAGGCCTGGCGCGTAAGATTGTCGAAGAAGAGGTACCGGAGATATTGCTGGATAGCACGGTATATGCACTTGACCTTGGCGCGCTGGTCGCCGGCACCAAGTATCGCGGTGATTTCGAAAAACGATTGAAAGCCGTTATCGGGCAACTTACCCGCGAACCAGGTTCAATCCTGTTTATCGATGAAATCCATACCATTATCGGTGCCGGTTCGGCCTCGGGTGGCGTTATGGATGCCTCCAACCTGATCAAGCCGGTATTGGCAAACGGCGACATCAAGTGTATCGGTTCGACAACTTATACTGAATTTCGCGGTATCTTTGAAAAAGACCGCGCGTTGGCGCGACGTTTTCAGAAAATCGATGTGCCCGAGCCAACCACCGAGGAAACCTACCTCATTCTCAAGGGTTTGAAATCACGTTTCGAAGAGCACCACAACGTCAAGTACACCCTGCAAGCCCTGCGCAAGGCAACAGAACTTGCGTCTCGCTATATCAATGACCGCCATTTGCCTGACAAGGCCATCGACGTCATCGACGAGGCAGGGGCGCAACGTCGCCTGCTGCCAACCAAGCAACGCAAGAAAACAATTGGCATTCACGATATCGAAAACATTGTTGCCAAAATCGCACGTATACCGGCCAATACGGTCAGCACCACCGACCTCGATATGCTCAAGAACCTGGGCAAGAACCTGGCGCGGGTGGTATTTGGACAGGACGAAGCTATCAATGCCCTCGATGCTGCGATCAAAATGTCACGTTCCGGACTTGGCCGCGAGGCGAAACCCGTTGGTTCGTTCCTGTTTTCGGGTCCGACCGGCGTTGGCAAGACCGAGGTCTGCCGTCAGATTGCCAAGATTATGGGAATCGAGTTGATTCGATTCGATATGTCGGAATACATGGAGCGCCACACTGTATCGCGACTGATCGGCGCGCCTCCGGGCTACGTCGGTTACGATCAGGGCGGCCTGCTCACCGAAGAACTCAACAAGCATCCGTACTCGGTCGTATTGCTGGATGAAATCGAAAAAGCGCATCCCGATGTTTTCAACCTGCTGCTACAGGTCATGGACAGCGGTACCCTAACCGACAGCAATGGCCGCAAGGCAGATTTTCGTAATACGATTCTGATCATGACCACGAATGCCGGTGCCGAGCAGATGAGTCGAGCCTCGATGGGCTTCACCTTGCAAGATCACACGCTTGATGCAGGCGAGGCGATTAAGAAGGTGTTTACGCCAGAGTTCAGAAATCGACTCGACGCGACCATTCAGTTCAAGGCGCTCGATACAAACGTGATCCTGAACGTGGTCGACAAGTTCCTGATCGAGCTTGAATCACAACTCGAAGCGAAGAAAGTCAGCATGACGGTCAGCGATGCCGCGCGTCGTTGGTTAGCCGACAAAGGCTACGACCCTAAAATGGGCGCTCGACCGATGGCGCGGGTTATCCAGGATGAAATCAAACAGGTACTCGCAAACGAGCTCCTGTTTGGCGAGTTGACCAGCGGCGGCAGGGTGAAGATCGATATTAAGGATGGCAGCTTGCACTGCCAGGTGATAAAGACGCAGAAGCCGAAACAAAAGGCCCCGGTCAGCTAGAAACGCTACCTGTCGCGGAAAGTAATCCGACCCTTGGTTAGATCGTAAGGCGTTAACTCCACCGTAACCGTATCACCGGTTAGAATCCTGATGTAATGCTTGCGCATCTTGCCGGATATATGGGCTGTTACTACATGCCCGTTTTCCAATTCGACACGAAACATGGTATTTGGCAAAGTATCCTTCACCACGCCTCGCATTTCGATATGATCGCCTTTTGGCATATTCTCACTCAGTGTGTAAAGCGCGCCATTATCCATTATTTAACGGGTATATCAATAGAGCGATTAACGCAGCGTAAAACCCTGTGATACCATCCAGTTTTTTCTAATAATTAGAATCCATGACAAGTTTCGCCTACGTTTTTCCAGGCCAGGGCTCGCAATCACTCGGCATGATGACCGCCTGGGAAGATCATCAATCTACCGTGACCGGGGTATTCGACGAAGCCTCGAGCGCCTTGGGTTACGATCTCTGGTCGGTGGTAATCGATGGCCCGGTTGAACGTCTCAACCAGACCGAAATCACGCAACCAGCCATGCTCTGTGCCGGCGTGGCCAGTTGGAGAATTGCCAGCAGCCAGGCAAACATGCCAGGCGCCACCATGATGGCCGGGCATAGTCTCGGTGAATACAGCGCACTGGTCTGCGCCGGTAGCCTGCAGTTGGCCGATACGGTAAAACTTGTAGCACAGCGTGGCCGGTTGATGCAGACCGCGGTAGAACCAGGAGCCGGCGCCATGGCCGCGATTATCGGCCTCGACGATGATGACGTAATAAAAGCCTGTGATACGGTCACGAGCGGCGTTGTTGAAGCGGTGAACTTTAATGCGCCCGGGCAGGTTGTTATCGCAGGTGACACTGCCGCGGTTGAAGCTGCCATGGCACAAGCTAAGGATCTGGGCGCCAAACGTGCCTTGCCATTGCCGGTCAGTGCACCTTCACATTGTTCACTCATGCGAAACGCGGCCGATCAACTGGCCATTGAACTCGAAACACTTGAAATCAGAATGCCTGACGTGCCGGTGGTGCATAACCAGAGTGCCGCGGTGGCGACGTCAACTGCTGAAATCATCGAACGCTTGACCTTGCAGCTTTACCAACCCGTAAAATGGGTTGCCAGCGTTCAGGCCATGCGGCAGCAGGGCATTACCGGGTTGATCGAATGTGGTCCTGGAAAGGTCTTAAGCGGACTTACGCGCAGGATTGAAAAATCGTTACAGGCATTCGCAGTATTCGATGCCGCCTCGCTCTCTACGACACAACAATCTGTTGGAGAATTATAGAAATGCTGACTGATAAAATCGCCCTGGTAACCGGCGCAAGTCGGGGGATAGGCAAGGCAATCGCACAAGCACTGGGCGCCGAGAACGCGACGGTAATCGGAACTGCTACCAGTCAATCAGGGGCAGACGCCATTTCGGCGACATTCGCCGAAAATAACATCAAGGGCACCGGCATGGTGCTCGATGTTGCCGACCCGGAATCGGTTACAGACTGCATTAAGCAGGTCACCGAGGAATTTGGCGCACCTGATATCCTGGTCAATAATGCGGGCATAACCCGCGACACCCTGCTAATGATGATGAAAGACGCGCAATGGGAAGACATCATCAACACCAACCTCGGTTCGGTTTTCCGCATGAGCAAGGCGGTGCTGCGACCCATGATGAAAAAACGTGACGGCCGCATAATAAATATCTCTTCAGTGGTCGGCGCTACCGGTAATCCGGGCCAGTCGAATTATGCCGCGGCCAAGGCTGGCGTGGTTGGTTTTAGCAAATCACTGGCCCGCGAAATCGGGTCTCGTAACATTACGGTGAATACCGTTGCGCCAGGGTTTATTGACACCGACATGACACGCGAACTGGCACAGGAACAACGCGAAATGCTGTCCAGCCAAATTCCGCTGGGACGTCTCGGGGCGGTCGAGGATGTCGCCGCGGCAGTTGTATTCCTGGCCTCACCAGCGGCCGCCTATATCACTGGAGAAACGATTCACGTTAACGGTGGAATGTATATGCCATAACTCATTAGATCAAATATATGGTATAAATCATTGATTCTTAATTAGATTTAAGCTGGAAAAAAAATTTATACATTTGTGGTAACTAATCGGGCTTTTCAATACAATATCGCAGCTTACAAGTTGTAGATTTATTAACCCAGGAGAAACTCTCAAAATGAGCTCTGTAGAAGAACGTGTTAAGAAAATTGTTGCAGAACAATTAGGCGTCAAGGAAGAGGAAGTAACCAACCAGGCGTCCTTCGTCGATGATCTGGGTGCAGACTCTCTCGATACGGTAGAGCTGGTTATGGCACTGGAAGAAGAATTCGAAACTGAAATTCCAGATGAAGAAGCAGAGAAGATCACCAGCGTGCAACTCGCTATCGATTACGTCAACGCAAACCTATAGAAAGCCACTCGAATCGAAGGATGCCGCTTATCATCTAGCATGTTAAGCGGCATTTTCATTTATTGAGCGAGAGGCCTTACTTGAAGAGGATTAAATCTTGTCAAAACGTCGTGTCGTAGTAACGGGGCTCGGATTGTTGACTCCGGTAGGTAATACCGTCGAAGAGTCCTGGAACAACATTGTTGCTGGAAAAAGCGGGATTGCGCCAATCACGGCGTTTGATGCCAGCGCTTTTACAACCCGGATTTCGGGTTCGGTTAAAGACTTTGATGCTACCGAGTACCTGACGGTAAAAGACATCAAGAAGATGGATACCTTTATCCATTTTGGAATCGCCGCGGGTGTTCAGGCCCTTGATGATTCCGGTATCGAGGTCACCGAAGAAAACGCCGAACGTATCGGTGTTGCAATCGGCTCCGGTATCGGTGGCCTGCCAACCATCGAAAAAAATAGGGATGCCTTTGTCGCTGGAGGCCCACGTAAAATTTCTCCATTCTTTGTTCCCAGCTCAATCATTAACATGGTATCGGGCAACTTGTCGATCATGCGCGGACTCAAAGGACCGAATATCTCGATTGTCAGCGCCTGCACTACCGGTGCCCACAATATCGGTGATGCGGCGCGAATGATTTCTTACGGTGATGCCGATGTCATGGTTGCCGGTGGATCTGAAATGGCGACCTCTGCACTCGGCGTAGGCGGCTTTGCCGCGGCCAGGGCCCTTTCTACTCGAAACGATGACCCGGAAGCCGCCAGTCGGCCCTGGGACCGTGATCGTGATGGATTCGTGCTTGGCGATGGCGCCGGTGTCGTGGTACTGGAAGAGTACGAAATGGCTAAACAACGTGGCGCCGATATTTACTGCGAGTTGGTTGGCTACGGTATGAGTGGTGACGCTTACCATATGACTTCGCCTTCCGAAGGCGGGGAAGGTGCAGCACGCTGCATGGTTAATGCCATGAAAGATGCCGGCCTGAATGCAGAGGACATCGACTATATCAATGCCCATGGAACTTCGACCCCGGCAGGGGATGTTGCCGAGACCAAGGCCGTTAAACTGGCGCTGGGTGACCATGCCTACAGAATGGTAGTCAGTTCGACAAAATCCATGACCGGACATTTACTGGGAGCAGCCGGAGGTATCGAAGCCATATTTTCGATCCTGGCATTACGCGACCAGGTCGTGCCACCAACCATAAATCCTGTCTCTTATACACATCTCC
>JARFPR010000402.1 GCA_029288195.1 Gammaproteobacteria bacterium
GGTGTGATCCAGAATTACCTGTTGGATAGTTACGCGGCGCGCAAGCTGAACATGACTTCAACCGGTCACGCGAGCGGCGTGCATAACCTGACGCTGAACGATACCGGTAAAACCTTCGATGAATGCCTGGCTGCGATGCACCGGGGACTGCTGGTAACTGAACTGATGGGTCACGGGGTCAATAATGTTACCGGTGATTATTCGCGCGGTGCCGCGGGTTTCTGGGTGGAAAATGGCAAACTCGATCACGCGGTGGAGGAGGTGACCATCGCCTCCAACCTGGGCACCATGTTTAAAGGTATTGTCGAGATCGGTAAGGACATCGATCTTCGCGGCAGTATTCGTTGCGGTTCTATTTTGATCGACAACATGACGATTGCCGGAACAGATTAGCATGCGCCTGCCTTCGATTTCCATATTGTTGATAGCGCTGTTGGCTGCACCCTTGGGTGCGTTGGCCGCACCCGAGAATTCAGGATACGTATTCAGCGTAACCGTGAATTCGTCCCAGCAACTCGATGTGGTACTTGATCGTGCCGAGGACCTGCGGGCACTTTTTAAACCGGATGAGCATGGCAAAATTGCAATTGTTCTGCACGGTGATGAATTGCAGTTGTTTCAGAAAAACAACTATGCTTTAAACCAGACCACCGTCGAACGCGCGCGCCTGCTGGACGAGGACAATATTATCGATATCAAGGCCTGCCAGACGATGATGCAAGTTCTCGATATCGAGCAGAACGAGCTTCCCGGTTTTATTGAACAAGTACCTTTCGCACCCGCAGAAATTGAACGCTTGCAGAACCAGGAAGGTTATACCCGGCTATAGATCCCAGTTGACTTCGCGCAACGTCAGGGTTGTCGGGCCTTCGCCAGATTCCAGCTTTTCTATTCGCAGGGGCAGCAGTGGATTGTTTGCGTCGTAGTAATACTTGATCTTCGAGTTTGAACTAACGATCAGCTGTTCATACACCAGGGCGTCGATGGGCTCCCCGTTGATATCAACATTCTCCTCGCCACTGTAAACCACCCTCGATTTAACCAGCTTCCCTTTCCGGTAAAAATCGACGGTCGTACTATTCAGCTGTCGAAGGTACATCGCTGCCGTGAGTAAGTGGATGCTATTGTAATCATAAACTTCCGCGGTTAGCGGCAGTTGTTTTTGCTTGCCTCGTCTAAGTACCGCGACGCTACCCTTGTTCCAGTCGAAATTAGCAGATTCATGTTTGTTTTGATCGGTTGAGTCCCTGATTACGATTTGTTGTAGCTGGATGTCATTATCGTACTGCATGAACGCGGTCTCGGAGTAGGGGCTTTTGCTAATGAAAAGCGCATAGATACCGCGGGCCTTGGTGGTCATGCGCCAACGCCAGAGCTCATCCGAGCTCTGCAGGCTAAGTTGGGCAACGGCGATATGCTGGCCGTCCTGGTACAGGTCGTAACTGGCGATAAAAGTCCGCAGCGGAACTTCGGCGGCCAGTCTGGGCGAGAATAGCGAAACTGCCAGAAGTAACAGACTAGTGATCGAACTGGATCGGCTGTTCAAGCAAAGCCTGATCATAAAATACCTGTCCTTCTTTAATGGTTAATCGTTTATCGCTCAACCAGCTCAATACCTGGGGAAACATCTGATGTTCCAGCTGGATTCCTCTACTTTGCAGGTCTTCGACACGGTCTCCTGCTTCCACGGCATAACTGGCCTGCAGGATTATCGGGCCGGCATCGAGTTCTGCGGTGACCAAATGAATGCTGACCCCGTGCCGGGATTCAGCATTGTCAAGTGCGCGCTGGTAGGTGTTCAGGCCTTTATAGGCTGGCAGCAATGAGGGATGAATGTTAAGGATTCTGTGCTCGAATGCGTCGATGAAGCCGGGACTTAGAATACGCATGAAGCCGGCTAATACGATGTAGTCCGGGCCGATGGTTTCAAGATAGTGCCTCAATACTTCATCATAGTGCTCGCGATCCTTGTAGTCCTGGTCATCGATCACCCGGGTATGGAGATTGTGCCGGGTTGCGCGAACCAGGCCATAAGCCTCTGGGTTATTGGAAACAACCGCCTTGATTTCTGCATTGAGTTGACCCGATTCGATAGCATCGATAATCGCCTGCAGATTGGAACCATTGCCAGAGACCAAAATCGCCAGCGATATTGGTTTGGTCATCTAAAGGTAACCGCGTCCTGGTTTTCGCGAGGGATGACCTCACCAATCACCCAGGCTGTTTCGCCAAGCGCGTGCAGCTGCTCCAGGCAATGTCGTTCCTGCTCCGCATCGACCGCAAGTACCATTCCCACCCCACAATTAAAAGTGCGCAACATTTCCAGCTGTTCGACGTTACCGGCTTGTTGCAACCAGGTGAAAACAGGCATTAGTTGCCAGCTCGATAAATCGATTCGAGCACTCAGGTGATCCGGCAGCACGCGCGGAACATTTTCTACCAGGCCGCCTCCGGTAATATGTGCAATCGCATTTATTTGACAGCTGTTGGACAATGCCAGCAGGTTTTTAACGTAGATCCGGGTTGGCGCAATCAGTGCATCTGCAAGCGACTGATCACCGCAATCCTGTGACAGTTGTGCACTTGAAACTTCGATAATTTTGCGTACCAGCGAATAGCCGTTGGAGTGGACTCCCGACGAGGCCAGGGCGATCAGTCGATTGCCTGCATCCACGCGACTACCGTCAATGATGCCATCTTTTTCCACAATCCCGACGCAGAATCCGGCCAGGTCAAAATCACCGGGTTGGTAAATACCCGGCATTTCGGCGGTTTCGCCACCGATCAACGCGCAGCCGGCCTGTTTGCAGCCCGTCGCTATTCCGTTGATAACCCGTTCGGCCTGTTCAAGCTGCAGCTGACCGGTGGCGTAATAGTCGAGAAAAAATAGTGCCTCGGCCCCGAGTACCGCGATATCATTCGCACACATGGCGACCAGGTCGATGCCGATACCATCAAGACTGTCGAGTTCGATGGCCAGCCTGAGCTTGGTACCGACACCATCGGTGCCCGATACCATCAGTGGATTGCGGTAACGTTCCAGTGGCAGTTCGAACAATCCCCCGAATCCTCCGATACTGCCGACGCTGCCTTCTCGCCTGGTGGATTTGATCGCAGGTTTGATGCGTTCTACCAGTTCGTTGCCGGCATCGATATTGACGCCGGCGTCGCGATAGTTCAGAGATGGTTCGGGATTCATGGTTTGTCGGTTCAGGAAACAATAGTGGTGTGTTATTTTACACGCCTTGAAAGCAAATGTCCGTGGATGAGAAAAGGGAAACAATGAAGTTGCATAAACTTTTGGCGCTGTTATCAGTGATGCTGGGGATGGTAAGTCTGCCGGCGAAAGCGGTTACTGTAGAGGATCTGTTTACAATCGAGTTGCCGGTTGCCGATCAAACCACGGGTTTAAGGCTCGAATCGTTCAGCCAGGCCTTCAGGCAAGTGGTGGTCAAGGTGAGTGGATCGGATGACGCCCTGCGCAGTCCAGCCCTCGAACGGCCTATTGAAAGCAGTGCGCGCTATGTCAAACAGTTTCGTTATATCAACCGCAGTCTGCCGGAAGCCGATGAATATGATGCGGAGCGCCTGATCCTGCGCATCGACTTCGACCAGCAATTGATAGAAAGTTTGTTGCGCGATAACAATTTTCCGGTCTGGGGGCGCGAACGCCCAAGCAGCTTGTTGGTGATTTCCTACGATGTAAATGAAAAAATCAAGTTGGTAACACAGGACACAACCCCCGATTTGATCGAAGCACTGGACCAGGCCGCATCGGTTCACGCAGTGCCGGTATTGTTCCCGTTAATGGATCTCGAGGATATAGGGCTGGTTAATATAGGCGATATCGTTGCCCGCGAATTCGGCAAGATCCAGACCATGGCAGTGCGCTACGCGCCGGATGCCCTGCTGGTCGGGCAGATCCGGGGGCGCAGTGGCCAGGGGTGGCAAGGCGACTGGGAGGTGCGCTTTGCGGATCAGATATTCAAGTGGAAATTCGAAGCCTCTTCAAAAAAGCAAGTCACCGAACAGGTTATCAGGCATCTGGCAAAGATCCTGGCGCTCGAATACGCGCTGGAAGACCATCGGCGTGTCGAACAATCGCTATTGTTAAGCGTTTCCGCAATGCAGGGTATCGATAATCTTATCAAGGTGCAGAAATATCTGAAATCGCTGAACGTCGTCGATAGCGTGCACGTGGCGATGATAAACAAGGATGTCATTACCTACCGCCTGAGATTGCGCAACAACCCGGAAGATCTGCAAAGGCTGATCGATTTCGGTGAGGTACTGGAAGAGGAGGATTTTCCGCAGCTGAACACCGGTGCCGAGGAACAGATTATCCTGAATTACAGCTATATCGATCGTGGGGTTGGCAATTAAACAGATCGCGTTACCGCTTTCGCTTGACCGCCAGTTCAGTTTCGAAAATTTTATTTCTGACCGGGCAGAGCTAATCCGGACCAGCCTGAAGTCACTCGTGCTCGGAGAGGGTGAAGCACAAATTGGGCTTTGGGGGGCGTCCGCCAGTGGTAAAACGCATTTGCTAAATGCCAGTGCCGAAATGTCCCGGCGAAATGGCGTAGCACTGCAAATCTACGATGCAAACCAGCTACTGCAATGCGATGCAAGCGAGTTCGAAGGTTTTGCCAATTGCGATGTGCTGGCAATTGATAATCTGGACGCGATTGCGGGCCACCCGGCATGGGAGGCCTGTTTTTACCAGGTAATCAACCGCTGCCGTGATGGCGATTACCGGTTCGTATTTGCAATGACGCATAAACCGGATGACCTGGTAACAAGCCTGGATGATTTTCGTTCCCGCTTGCAATGGGGTTTGATGTTGCATTTGCCCACCAGCAGCGATATCGAGATTCGTGAAATACTGCGCCAGCGTGCGCTTTTGAATGGCATCGATCTATCCAATGATGTGATTTCCTACCTGATGACTCATCACGCTCGAAACCTGTCAGCACAAATGGAGATTCTCCGGCATCTGGACGGTGCATCGCTGTCGCAGCAGCGAAAAGTGACAATTCCTTTGGTCAAACAGGCCCTGCAGGAACAGAATCGCTAAGCTACCGTTTTGCTTGCAGTCCCAGCAAGCGGGCATAGTAAATAGCCGACAAGTATAGTGTTGTGCTGAATATCGTGGTGCCGAAACCATAGAAGCGCAATTGCGGATTCGAAACCAGCTCGCTGATGCCGATACAGAAATAGGCCATCGTCATAAAACCAACCCACCGGTAGGTGTAACGCCGATCAAATAGCAAACCTTTAACCGGGAATAGCAGGGGTATGGCCAGCAATAATACCCAGTAGTAGTCAATGCCGTGCCCGGGCCACAACAGGTAAAGCTGGAATGCCAGTAAACTGAACCAGGACAGCAGGCTGATTGCTTTTAGCGGGTGCATATGGGTCTGTTTCGATTTATCCAAGCTTGCAGGCAAGTTCGGCAATACGCTTACCCAGACCCCTGCAGGCCGAGCGTTCATGATCACTCAGCTCCTGTCCGTGCTGGCCCGCGACATGGCTGGCACCATAAGGCGTTGCCCCGGATTTGGTCTGGTTTAAGGCTGGCTCGGAGTAGGGGATGCCGGTAACCAGCATGCCGTGATGCAGTAACGGCAGCATCATACTGGTTAAGACAGTCTCCTGTCCGCCATGCATGCTGGAAGTCGCGGTGAACACACCACCCGGTTTGCCGATCATCCCGCCGGCCAGCCACAAAGCGCTGGTCTGGTCGAAAAAATACTTCACCGCCGCGGACATGTTGCCGAAATACCCGGGGCTACCGACAATCAGTCCGGCGCAGGTTTCCAGGTCGGATAGCTGGGCATAGGGTACCCCATGGTCGGGGATCGTTGCCGTGGTTTGTTCGATCGACGATGATACGGCTGGCAGGCAGCGCACGACCGCTTCACAGGAGTGGCTGGACTCGACCCCAAGACTAATTTGTTCCGCCATGCGTGCAACGCTGCCATGATGGCTGAAATAGACGATCAGAATTTTATGCAATGATTTCCAGTACCCTGGTCGGTGGTCGACCAATGACTGCCGTGTCACCCGAAATTACGATGGGGCGTTGCAACAATGCGGGGAATTCACAGATCGCTTCGATAATTTCATCATCGGTCAGGGTATCGTCGTCCAGATTGGCATCGCTGTAAACCGGCTCCGTGGTGCGCAGTAGATCCCGCGCGGAAACCCCGAGCAGTTTGATCACGTCCTTTAATTCCTGCGCTGTGGGTGGTTGTTCGAGATATTCGATGATATCGGGGCTCATATGGTTATCTTCGAGTAGCTGCAGCGTTTCGCGAGATTTGCTGCAGTTGGGATTATGATACATGACAAGCCTGGATTCATTCATTTCCGGGGTCTCTTGCAACCAAAATTGTCGCAGTTTTACAATATCGATGCTTGATTAGCAATAGCGGAAGCAAGGGGTTCAAAAAAGGGTCTCTAAGGGACTATTTTGTCGTTAGGCTGAAAACACTGAGATTTAGTCTATAATCCTCGCTAATTGAGTAATATTTACATTAAAAACTTGCTCTAAGGGCTTGAAAGATGTAGTCTTCTGGGCAAAATGGGCTCTCGATAATTACCCAATTCCTAATTAAATATAGTTCTCGGAGAATAGAATAGATGAAACCAACAGAACTCTTGAAAGTGGCCGCTATCGCGCTGTTGACATCTGGCATTATGGTCGGCTGTCAGCAATCTTCTGATGAGATGACTGAAGTCGCCATGGAAGAGGAATGCCAGGGTGCGACTCCTGAAGTACGCAACGCGATATATGCCGCCAAGCTGAAAAATGCTCGTGCCAGGAATCTCGGTGCCGATTGGGAAGAAAACGCGAAGATAATCGAGGAAGCAGAACAAGCGGCCGCAGATTGTGAAAACGTTCGCGCCAAGATTCTTGCCAATAAGGCGGAAGATGCAGCTGCGGAAGCAATCGCCATGATGGCCCAGCCAGTGGAAGAGGAAACCGAAATGGCAGAAGAGTCACCGTACCTCGGTGGATATCTTGTTGTCAGTGGCGACAATCTGTGGAACATCGCCGGTCAGGACACCATTTATGGCAACCCGTTCATGTGGCCCCTGATTTACAAGACCAATTCAGGTCAAATAAAAGATGCCGACCTGATTTTCCCAGGCCAGTACTTTTATATTCCTAAAGCCAAAGGTCCCGAGCGTGCAGCAGCAATTGAGCATGCCAAGACTCGAGGTGCCTGGACAATCGGTCAAACCGAGGCGTCCGATCTGGATTACCTGGCTCAATAGAACATCACAGGTTAATAAAAAAGCCCGCAGTAAGCGGGCTTTTTTTTGCCTTTGGATAGATCATCCGTTAGATCGGAAATTTTTAATGGCCCGGAATTTCAACCCGAACTGAATGGTTCTGCTTTCACCCGGATATACTTGCCGGTGCTGCGGCCGTTTAAGCTCTACAATTGAACCAAATCCTTAAAAATCTCTCCTATTCCTAAATCTGAATATTAAGTGGCCTGGCCGAATTTATGAAACCTATTTTATTAACACTGATTTTATTAGTTACCCTGCCAAATACCCTGTTGGCGGTCGATATGCCACTGACCGATATTCACGGAAACAAGGTAAATCTCAGCAGTTACCAGGGCCAATGGGTTGTCGTTAATTACTGGGCTACCTGGTGCCCCCCATGCATTGTCGAGATGCCTGAACTGCAGTCATTTCATGATGATCATGTCGACAAGGATGCATTGGTCCTCGGGATTAATACGGAACTGATAGGCAAGCAGCAGTTGGCGGAATTTCTCGAAGATTATTTCATCACTTACCCCGTTTTTGTCTCCAAACCAATTCAGCAATCGGAACTGGGATTGATTCCGGGTTTACCGACAACATTCCTGGTTGCCCCGTCTGGAGAAGTCGTGGCAAGACAGGTGGGTCCGGTTACGCGAGAGATGATCGAGCAATTCATTCAAAACTGGCAGGCAGAGTAAATCCCTGCGCATTAATGCGCAATGCAACTCTGCCAATTCCTGCTAATATGAAGTAAAAACCATCTTAAGACTAAACCGTGACTAAACCCGTCTGTACCCTGGAATGGATACTAGAGCAACTAGTAGCCCAGGAGATTGTTGAGCAGGATAAGGCCAGTATGGTCACGTCGCTGGTATCCGCGCAGGACAGAAAAAATCTCCATCCGCTGGAAATCATAGCCAGCCGGCAGTGGACTCACAAATCTCACCCAGAACAGGTTCTGACGCTCGATACGCTCACCAATTGGCTGGTCGAGCAGTCAGGTAAAACCCGCTATCATTTCGATCCTTTGAAAATGGACGTTGGCTCCTGCACCTCGGTCATGTCCTATGCTTATGCGTCGCGTTTTAAAATTCTTGCGGTCGAAGTCGACGAAGATAAAGTCGTCATTGCGGTTACTGATCCTTACGACCTGGAGTGGAAGGATGAAGTCGAACGCATAGTCAATAAAAAGATTACTACGGTGCTGGCTAATCCGACCGAATTGAAGAATTACCTGGTTGAGTTTTACAGCGTCAGCAAGGCCATGGATGGGGCTGGTAACAAGGGCCTTGGAGAACTTCCGGGTAATATCCAGAACCTCGAACAACTCATCCAGCTGGGTAAATCTGGAAAGGTCGATGCCGAGGATCAGCATATCGTCAGTATTGTCGACTGGCTGATGCAGTACGCGTTCAATCAACGCGCCAGTGACATTCATATCGAACCTCGACGAGAGCAGGGCAACGTGCGTTTCAGGATCGATGGTGTCATGCACCAGGTTTACGAAATTCCAGCCAATATCACCGCTGCAGTGGTAAGCCGGATTAAAATTATGGGGCGCCTCGATGTTGCTGAAAAACGCAAGCCCCAGGATGGTCGTATCAAAACGCTTTCCCCCGATGGTATCGAGATCGAGTTGCGTCTCTCCAGTATGCCAACCGCGTTTGGCGAGAAACTGGTACTTCGGATTTTCGATCCTGAAGTACTGGTCAAGAATTTCGCCGCACTGGGTCTCGAGAAGCGGGAATCGGAAATATGGAACAACATGATTTCGCGTCCTTACGGGATTATTCTGGTAACCGGTCCTACAGGTTCGGGTAAAACCACCACGCTTTATACCAGTCTTAAGCACCTGGCAAAGCCGGAAGTGAATGTCTGTACGATCGAAGATCCGATCGAATTGATTGAGCCCAGCTTCAACCAGATGCAAGTTCAGCATAACATCGACCTGGATTTTGCCACCGGGGTTAAAACCCTGCTGCGCCAGGACCCCGATATTATTATGGTCGGTGAGATTCGAGATCGCGAAACCGCGGAAATGGCGGTTCAGGCGGCGCTGACAGGACACCTGGTGTTGTCTACTCTGCATACCAACGACGCACCTTCTGCTATCGCGCGTCTCGCCGAAATAGGGGTGCCACCTTATCTGATTACCGCGACCCTGATCGGGGTAGTGGCGCAACGCCTGGTACGTACCTTATGCCCGGATTGTAAACAGGAATCCAGCCTCGAGCTAATCGACTGGCAGGCTTTGATCAAGCCCTGGACTACCTCTGCGCCGGAAAAAATTTGTGCTGCAGAAGGTTGCCTGGAATGCCGTCAGACGGGTTTTAGCGGTCGCATAGGCATCTACGAAATGATGCCGCTGACCGACGCATTGAAACACGATATCACCGATAATTTCGATCTCGTAAAATTTCGCAAGACCGCTATCAAGGATGGCATGAAGCCACTAAATCTTGCTGGTGCGCAAAAGGTGGCACGTGGCCTGACCACGATCGAGGAAGTTCTCAAAGTAGCCCCGCCGCGCTACGATCTCTAATTCGGGTATCGGCATGAAGTCCTTCAGCCAAGTTC
>JARFPR010000418.1 GCA_029288195.1 Gammaproteobacteria bacterium
GGCGCGGGCGGTTCGGCGCAGGCGGCTATTAGCAACATACCTGAGAGCAGAATTATTCCCTTTATAAGCTGTCTATTGTTGATAATAGGCATAAGAACCCCTGAAAATGCGGTTAATTGATGGATTGTAGACTAAAAAAAGCCGACTACAAGCTTTTTAGATAGGAAGAAACTAATATAATCATTAACTTGGAACAACTAGCTATAACTTTTCTTGAAGTATTTCACTATGGCCTTATTAAATATCTTACATTTCCCCGATCCTCGCCTCAGAACGGTTGCCAAAGCAGTTACCGAGTTCGATGATGAACTCAGGCTTTTAGTCAGCAATATGTTCGAAACCATGTATGAAGCCCCGGGTATCGGACTCGCCGCAACCCAGGTCGATCGGCACATCCGGCTGCTGGTTATGGATGTCTCTGAAGGACGTAATCAGCCCAGGTGCTTGATCAATCCTGAGATACTGGAGGCGGATGGGGAAGAGGAAAGCGATGAAGGCTGTCTGTCGGTGCCCGGGTTCTATGAAAAGGTCCGGCGTGCCGAACATATTAGAGTGCGGGCATATAATGAAAAAGGTGAGGTTGCGGAATTTGAGGCTGACGGAATCGAGGCGGTTTGCATTCAGCACGAGATGGACCATCTCGAAGGCAAGCTCTTTGTCGACTACCTTTCCAACCTCAAGCGTAACCGTATTCGCAACAAACTGGTTAAATCCCTGAAGCAGCAGGCTAACTAGTTTCCCTCGTCTAATGCTCAGGATAATCTACGCGGGTACTCCGGAATTTGCAGTTCCTGCACTTGAATCGCTGCTGCGCAGTGAGCATCGGATTGTTGCGGTCTACAGTCAGCCGGATCGTCCCGCAGGACGCGGCCGAAAAATGCAGCAAGGCCCGGTCAAGAAATTTGCCCTTGAGCATGACCTGCCTGTTTTTCAACCGGCCAGCTTCAGCGATGGCAGCGCGCTCGACGATTTGCGCGCACTGAACGCCGACCTTATGGTAGTCGCGGCCTACGGGCTCCTGTTGCCGCCTGTTGTGCTTGAGGTTCCACGCCTGGGTTGTATCAATATACACGCTTCACTGTTACCCCGTTGGCGCGGTGCGTCACCGATACAGCAGGCTATTCTGGCCGGCGATGAAAACAGTGGAGTGACCCTGATGAAAATGGACCAGGGACTGGATACCGGTGCAATGATTGCGAGTCGCTCAGTTGCAATCGATCCTTCCTGGAATGCTTCTGACCTGCATGATTCACTGGCACCCATGGGCGCCGGGCTGTTGCTGGAGTCACTCGACGACATAGAGCAGAAACTGCAACAGGCGCAGGTTCAGGACGAATCTCTGGCCACCTATGCTCCCCGCCTGACAAAACAGCAGGCCGAGATTGACTGGAACAAGCCCGTGCATGAATTGCTGAGGGAGATTCGCGCCTTCAATCCGTGGCCGGTCAGTTATACCTTTCTCGACGGTGATAGTCTGCGACTCTGGTCTGCCCGGATTAACACGGATGTCGAGCCGGGATTGCCCGGTTACGTTGCAGCCCATGATACGGATGGTGTTTACATCAGCTGTGGCAAAGGGGTACTGCAGCTGACTGAACTACAGTTTGCGGGACGCAATAAATGCAGTGCTGCGCAGGCATTAAATGCCAGGAATCTGAGCGGGTGTTGGTTGGGTAAGCCGTGACAAATTCCACCAATCCACGCTGGATCGCGGTCCAGACTATCCTGCAGGTTCTCGATCAGGGGCGCTCGCTTGACGAAATATTCAATAGTGACTGGTACCAGTCGCTGGCACTCGAAAAGCGAGACCTTGCGCTAGGCCGCGAACTCGTGTTTGGTTTTTGTCGTTGGTATTTCGCGCTGTCGACGCTTCTTGCCAGCCGGCTGCAAAAGCCTCTGCGGGCGCGTGATCGCGATATCGAGGTTATCCTGATACTGGGTCTTTACCAACTGTTAGTCATGAATACCGAGCCTCACGCGGCGGTAAACGAAACTGTCAAGCTCGCGTTGGCGCAAAAAAAATCCTGGGCACGAGGCCTCGTTAACGCGCTACTGCGTGGAGTTGTTCGTGACGGGATCGAATTGGATAGTAACTCGCCGACGCAAGCTTACCCGGACTGGATCATGTCCCGAATTCGACGCGACTGGGGAGAGCAGGCTGAACGGGTGTTAATCGAGGGCAACAATCGTCCACCGATGACGCTGCGTGTCGATACCCGTCAAGCCTCAATCGATAATGTCATAACCACTTTAGGCTCTGCAGGAATAGAGGCCAGCCGGCACAGTACCGTGTCAACTGCGATCGTGCTGTCGGCTCCCTGCGAGGTCACTCAGCTACCTGGATTTGAGCGGGGCATCCTGAACGTCCAGGATGCCGCGGCGCAGATTGCCGCAACGTTGCTGGATTGCAAATCGGGAGCACGCGTACTCGATGCCTGTGCAGCGCCTGGCGGAAAGACGGCACAGCTGCTTCAGCAATTCGACAATATTGAACTCGACGCGCTCGATCGCAGTGAAGTCCGGCTTCAAAGATTGCGCCAGAACTTGCAGCGTATTAACAAGTCTGCGCGAGTTTTAATCGGCGATGCCGCCAGTCCGGAGACCTGGTTTGAAGGCAATAACTATGATTACATCCTGGCTGATGTACCTTGTTCCGCCAGTGGTGTTATACGCAGGCATCCGGATATCAAACTATTGCGCCATGAAAGCGATATAATGCCGCTGCTCGCGCAACAGCGAAAAATACTGGACGCATTATGGCGTCTGTTGAAGCCCGGAGGAAAAATGCTGTACAGCACCTGTTCTGTTTTCAGGGATGAGAATGAAGTTCAGATTGCAAAATTTCTGCAGCGTCATCCGGACTGTGCAGAGGTTACGATAAATAATTCCGAGTGGGGTGAACCTCGACCCCATGGACGCCAGATACTGACGGGTAGCGATAACATGGATGGCTTCTACTATGGGCTACTGACCAGGTCGGGTGGCGAATGAGACTTTACGCGGCAACTGGCTTTCGTGCTTTGGTCATGCCGGGCATGGTAGCGCTGACGGTATTGGCTTCCAGCGCAATGGCACAGGATAAAGATCCGTTCATCGTGGAAACCGCAGATTTTTCGCTGGATAAGGAATTGCTGATGCTCGACATGGTGGTGGAAAGTGAAATTCCCGATTATATTTCGATCGCGCTCGAGCAGGGTTTTGCAGTACCGATCATGTTCCAGGTCGAAATTCGATCCGAAAAGCGTTACTGGTTCGATGACAAGGTCGTTTCATTGAAACAACAATACCTGCTGCATCACCTGCCGATGCTGGATTCTTTCGTGGTGCTCGATGTCAACAACTCCGAGCGGCACTATTTTGATAGTCGTAAAGCAGCGGTGCGATACCTGGAAGTGGTTTACAATTACCCTATGCTCAATATCAACAACCTGGCGGCTGATAAGGAGTATTATGCCCGTGTGCGATTTGGCATTGATACAGATGAATTGCCGTTGCCTTTGAAGTCGAGCTCGCTGTGGGACAATGACTGGGACTTGCAAAGTGAATGGTATGAATGGGAGGTTAGACGTCCCGAATCATGAATAGTACATTCCGCAATACAGCCTCGATTCTGGCCCTGGTCCTGTTGCTGATGGGGTCGCTTTACGCGATTAGCGATGCTACCTCGCAGGCGGCCACCTTTGGCAAGTATTACAACTGGCTCATATTTTTTAATGCGATCGGCCTGGTGGCCCTGTTGGGCCTGATTGTTTACAACGTTTACAAGCTGATCGTACAGTATCGTTTGAAAACGATTGGTTCGCATCTGACCGCGCGCATGATCGGGGTGTTCGTATTATTGACCATTATCCCGGTAAGCGTGGTTTACTACTTTTCACTTAGTTTTTTGCATCGTGGCATCGATAGCTGGTTTGATGTAGGCATCGAGGTCGCCCTGGAAGATTCTTTGCAACTCGGTCGAAGTGCAGTCGACCTGCGGAAGCGCGATGCCCTTAACAAGACGCGCGACATCGCGGGTGAAATCGTTGAACTGGATAACGAAATACTGGTAGTTTATCTGGACGAAGTTCGTGAGCAGTACGGTGCCAATGAAGTAACGCTGTACGACCACGTGAACTCCATCATCGCTTCCAGCAGTATCGATTCCACCGAGTTACCCGAAGCCTTGCCGTTAGCCGACATAGGGGATCTCGATATCGACAGGCCCTACCTGAAACTGGTTGAAGACCCGGT
>JARFPR010000533.1 GCA_029288195.1 Gammaproteobacteria bacterium
GGCCTATCCGGGCGCGAAGATTACCGAAATCGAAAAAGAGAAATACAAGGGTCAGAAAATCTACGAGGTCGACTTCAAGCATGACGGCAAGAAGCTTGAGGCCATCATTAGCCTCGACGGTGAAATCATCAAGGTAGGCATCGACGATTAGGATCTAAAATGAATTAAAAAGGCATAAACGCCCGTGGACCCGATGCGCGCGTTTTTGCTTTCAAGGTCCGGATGAATAGGGTTTGCATAGTGCCTTTTTTCTTTGCTATCCTTTTCTCAGTTTTCGCTTTTTACCTCGACTATAATTTCGTAATACCGGGTTGAACCAGGCAGAAGTCCGAACTTGCCCACACGAGTCTCAAACTTCAGGAACCATGTTAGTTCGCAAACCTGAAGAAAAACTGAGGATCGATCCATGCGAAAGCTTTTTTTAATCATTCTTACCGGTATCTGGTTTTGCTCTCCGTCGAGCGCCGAAGATGGATTTCCGCTCGAATACGAATTTCTGGTCAGCATCGAATTATCTGAACTGGATAACTTGACCCTTGGCGATGAGCCTGCGGAAAAGCGGCTCGAAATGGAGGAGTACGAATTCGAGTTCGATTTGCTGTATCAAATCGATGACCATTGGTATGCATTTTTCGCCGGTCAGATTGGGGATGAAGCCGAGACCATCGAACCTGCCGGTATTAAAGAAGAAGATCTCTCTGGATTCGAGCGCAAGCAAATCGGAATCGGAGTGGAATTCGGTGAAGAAATCACTTCGGATCTCAGTATTGGTCGGGTTGAATTCCTCAGTATCGGTGAGTGGTGGTTGTGGTGGGATGAAGATCTCGACGCCATCAAGCTGGAATCCAGTTATGGAGATTTCGAAGCCTTGGTCGGCGTGGCGCAAGAGCAGGCACGTGAAAACACCGACCAGGATTTTATCGACCCCGAGGTCGATGAGCTTCGACGTGTACTCGCAAGCCTGAGTTGGGAGATTGCCGATAGTCAGTCATTGCATTTCTTTTATCTGGACCAACAGGACGACTCCTCGTCATTCATCGACGGCGAAACCATAGATACGGATAAGCAAGACGAAGAGGATGCAGACCTGAGCTGGGCCGGTATCAGTTACCTGGGTGAGTTCGAGAACGACACGATGGGTGAGCTCGAAATCGAGTTACATTACTCCAGGGTTAGTGGTAATGAAACCGTTTACGAATTCGAAGAGATGCCCGGCGGGACTTCCGATGTCGATGGTGATCCCGTCAAAAGCCGGGTCCGGGGATCCGCGCAGGGCTTTCTGATCAACTGGTCGCCCGCACAGGCGGATGACTGGTCTTTAATAGTCGGCCGCGCACAGGGCGAGCGTGAATACAGACAAAATGGATTGCAAGGGGATTCCGAAGTGTTTGGTGAATTGTTGCAGCCGGAACTCGCCAACCTGGTTGTCAATACCATCGGGATCGAATACGAGATTAACGAGTATGCCGAGATTGGATTACAGGCTTTCGAGTACGAGCAAGAAAGTGCCATCGATGAACTGCGCGATGCCACTATCGACTTTGAGCTTAACGGCACCAGCAAGGATATTGGCGAGGAAATCGACCTGGTGCTCACGGTAGAAGCTTTCGACGGTATGGAGTTGAGGTTAATCGTGGCAGAGTTTAAGGCAGGCAAAGCCTATGACATTGAACCCGGGCGCAATTACGAAGGTGAAACCAGTCAATTCTGGAAGCTTGAACTCGAGTACGAATTCTAAGGTTTGTTTTGTAGCGCGGGATGTAATCCCGAAATCGTTACCATAAAGATGTGCTGGTTATCGAGTTGCAAGCTGACGTCCAGTTTCATGATTTTGGCGAGCGCTTCGACCAGGGTTAGCCCCAGTCCCGAATGACCGTTTTCTCCCTGTATTTTCTGCTTTCGCCAGAAACGATCCTTCATATGCACGATATCTTCGGGTTTTAAATCGGTCGAAGCATTTTTAACCTCGAGCACGATATTGTTGTTACGGATTTCTGCCGAAATTTCGACCTCGGCCTTGTCCGGGCTATAACTGACGGCATTGCCAAACAGGTTACTGAGTATCATGCCGAGCTTGTCGCGGTCCGTATTGATGACCAGGCCTTTCGGAATATGTTTAACCAGTACTCTGTTGCCAGCATCGCCATTGATTGCGTGTTGCCATATCTCATCGCAGTAGCTCGACAGCTCGATATCTTCGGGGTCGACCCGAAGCAGTCCTGCTTCCGAGCGCGCCAGCTCGAGCAATGTCGTAACCACCTTTTCCATTTGTCCTGAAATGTCCTCGACATCGTTAAAAAATGAAATCACCTGCTGCGGGTCGTCCGGCAGCATTTTGGCGACTTCGGCCAGGGTCTTAAGTTCGGCGAGCGGGGTTCGTAGTTCGTGCGCGGCATTGGCCGAAAATCGTTTCTCGCGCTCAAACGCAGACTGTAAGCGCTCCAGCAAATAATTAAGCTGGTTTTCGATTGGAGCGATTTCAACACTCTGATCGCCTTCATGAGTTAGCCTGGCGTCGAGGTTTGACTCATCGATCGTGCTCACCTGCCTGGCCAGATTCGACAGCGGCGACAAACCGTTACCGACCAGTCGCCAGACCAGCAACCCCACGACAGCAAGTACGATAATAATAACTCCGAATATCGTGGTTCCGATGACAAACAGGATACCGTCCAGCGATTCGCGCTCCCGGGCATATACCATCGTAACCGGCTTTGCTGGCGGGATTTCAATCTCGTAATCCTCATCTTCCGGATCATCTTCGATTTCGACCCGCGGCATGAAATTAATCTCGATCAGGCGCCCGGCGCGACCATCCGGCAGTTGCAGATCCGCATACTGGTGATTACCAAGCTCGGTATTAAAGCGCGGCAAATCGACATCCTCCAACGAAGGTGATTTGATCAGCAGGTCAACACCATTTTCCCATAGTTGGTAATACTGGAGAGATTCGCCTTCCTCGAATTCCAGCATAACGCCTTCCTCGGCAAAATCGAACTCAAGGCCTTCCTCGTCGAGTTCAGTCAGCGAGATCAGGGCATGTGCCTTGTCATGCAGGGCCCCGTCAAACACGCTTTCGACGTGACTGGCGACGCGCAGGTAAAGAAATCCCGCTGTTATGGACAGCACAACGATCATGCTGGCCATAATGGTGAAATTGAGCTTGTTGCGAATCGAATACATGAACGCTACTCGATCAGGTAACCAAAGCCGCGACGGGTCTGGACCAGTCTGGGTGCGCCTGCTGAATGCAAACGTTTACGTAATGCGCTGACATGCGCTTCGACGGCATTTCGGGTGACGTAGCTGCCAGCATCATAGAGTTGATCGATCAGCTGATCATGCGAAAATACCCGCCCCCTGCGACGTGCCAGGAATTCCAGCAGCTGGTACTCATGCGGGGTCAGGGAGATTTGCTTGTTCTCGAAAAGTACTTGCCGTGCTACCGAATCGACCTTGATGCCGTCGATTTCAATGACCGGGTTCTTGACCCCGGAGCGGCGCCGATTGAGTGCGCGCAGGCGCGATACCAGTTCGTCGAATGCAAACGGCTTCACCAGGTAGTCGTCCGCACCAAGATCAAGGCCTTTAACGCGATCCTCGGTCTGGTCGTTGGCCGACAGGATCAACACGTGACAGTCTTTGCCGTCGCTGCGCAGCTTGCTGAGAACGGTCAAGCCATCAATTTTAGGCAGCATCAGATCGAGAATAATCGCGTCGTATTGATTAACCGCGATATAGGATAGCGCCTGTTCACCATCGAAGGCCTGGTCCACGGCGAAGCCGTGCTTCTTAAGCCCTGTAGAGAGCGAGCGTTGCAATCGCTCCGAGTCTTCTACCAGTAATAATTTCATAATCAGTTTACAGTTCCTGTCCAGTATACTCCCCCGATCGCATCAAGGTATTCTGCCTGGAGCAGCATTTCCCTAATATTAGCTAGCCTAGAAAAACAAACTGAAATTAAGCTGAAGATTGCTGCTGGTTTTGGAAACTGTGATGGGTATCAAACAACACCTGCCTGCGGTAGGCTTGCTAGCGGTTTCATTCCTACGCCGTATTTATGCGCTCAGTAAAGGGATTACGTCCGATCATCTACCTGTTATTTCTCGGCAGCAGCTGGGGCTTATACTTTTCACTGCTGAAGGTCGCGGTACTGTCTGGTATTTCCTATGTTGGGATTATTACACTGACTACTTTGGGCGTGGGGGTTGGCATGACGACGATCGCGCTGCTGCGCGGTCGTAAACCCAGGTTTAGCTGCCGGCACAACGTTTTCTACCTCGTCTGTGCACTATCGGGATACCTGGTACCGATGATCGCCGAATTGCTGGTAATCGCACATATGCCTGCCGGAGTGTTAACGCTGATCGTCAGTATGTCGCCATTGGCGACGCTACTGATTGCCTGGGCAATGAAGACCGACACCATAAACCTGCCGAGAGTGGCGGGTATTGTGCTTGGCGCTTTCGCGATTTTTGCGATACTGCTGCCCGACGTGCACGTCGGTGAAGCGGTGGCCTGGCAGTGGTTGTTGATGGCGTTAATCGTACCGGTCAGTTACGCCGTGCATCACAATTTTGCCGCACGCTTCTGGCCGCCAGGCTCCGATTCATACCAGGTTGCCTGTGGCGAGGCGATTTTTGCGAGCCTCTTGCTAATCGCTTTTGCAGGCTTCAACTGGCAGTGGCAGGATGTGCAAAGCTGGAACCAGGGGCACTCCGCGATCGTGTTTATGGCAATGATTGCATTGATCGATATTTACATTTATTTTGAATTGATTCGACTCAAGGGACCGATTTACACTTCGCATGCCAATTACTTTATGGTGGTCAGTGGTGTGCTCTGGGGTATGGTGATATTTGCTGAGCGTCCGAGTTCGCTGATGTGGGTAAGCGCCACGTTACTCATTGCTTCGTTGTATTTGATCGGGACACGAAAAACAGATGAGGATAGCTCGCATGCGAAACAGATCTAACTGGAAGCACCTGGTTACGGCGTTACTACTGGGATTTGGCGCCGCGGTAAACGCCGACGAGTTACGAGTACGAAGTTGAAAGATAGTTTATATATATTGAATTAATAAAAACAATAAAATATACAAATTAATAGTTTCTCCCTATAGTCGTTCCTATTCAGACTTAACAATCACACAGGAGAAACTCATGTTACAGAATATCGAAGGTCAAAAGGTTCCACAGGTAGTTTTCAAGACACGCCAGGGTTCTGAGTGGATCGATGTCAGCAGTGACGAATTATTCAAAGGCAGGACCGTGGTCGTATTCTCTTTGCCCGGTGCGTTCACCCCGACCTGTTCTTCTTCGCACGTTCCGAGATACAACCAGTTGACGCCGGCGCTGAAGCAGCAGGGTGTTGATGAAGTCGTCTGCATGTCGGTTAACGATGCTTTCGTCATGAACCAGTGGCAGCGCGAACAACACGCCGACCAGATTACTTTTATCCCGGACGGCAACGCCGATTTCACCCGCGGCATGGGCATGCTGGTCGAGAAGCAGGACCTTGGTTTTGGCGAACGTTCCTGGCGTTACTCGATGCTGGTTAAAAACGGCATCGTTGAAAAAATGTTTATCGAACCCGATCTGCCGGGCGACCCTTTCGAGGTTTCCGATGCCGAAACCATGCTGCACTACATTGCCCCGCAAGCAGAGCTGCCGCTCGACGTAACCGTGTTCAGCCGCGAGGGCTGTCCTTTCTGCGTCAAGGCTAAGGGGCTGCTGCGCGACGCCGGAATAGAATTCGACGAACTGGTACTTAACAGGGATTTCGCCGAATCGACAATCCGTGCTGTGTCGGGACGTTCGACGGTACCGCAGGTTTTTATCAATGGTAACCTGGTCGGTGGATCCGAAGAGCTGGAATCCTATCTGGCTAGCTCCCAGGCAGCTTAGACTTTAAATTTATTCTGAAAACATTACCCTGTAACCGATTCCGGTTACAGGGTTCCCATGTCTGATCACAAACTCATCGCCGTTGGCGGCTTTCAACACGAAACCACTACCTGTGCGCCTCACCTGGCGCCATTCGAGGCGTTCGAGCGCACCGACAGCTGGCCGGGTTTGACATCTGGCGAGGCCCTGTTCGATACCATGGCAGGACTCAATATTCCGTTATCCGGATTTATCGACGGCGCTCGGCAGGCAGGACATCAACTGTATCCATTGTGCTGGTGTTCCGCCGAACCGAGCAGCTATGTCACGCGC
>JARFPR010000002.1 GCA_029288195.1 Gammaproteobacteria bacterium
CCGCCCGGCCGACTTTCCGAGACAACTTTTGAATGGATGCCGCGGTCCGACGTATCGGCTCGTAGGCCGGGATGACGGGATATTCAGGGCCGAGACTTGCCTCATCACCGTCATACCGCAACCAGGGAAATCTGTCATACCGCGGCTTGACCGCGGTATCCAGAAAAATCCGATTATTTGCAATTAAACCTGGATCCCGCGGTCAAGCCGCGGGATGACAGGCTGATTTATTCGATTCATGGTTGGTTTGAAATCGGGGGCTCAGCGAGTAAACTTGCGTTCTTCTTAGAGCGTCAGGGGTTTGATATGGCCAAGCCGGCAATGTCCGCGGTAACCAACGCCAGCGACGATGAAATAGCGAGCGTAGCGCAACTGATTGAACGTGCGCGCAACGCAATGCAACAATTTGCCGGCGCCGACCAGACACGTGTCGACGAAACCGTCACCGCGGTTGCCTGGTCCGTATACAAACCAGAGAATGCAAGGCGGCTCGCCGACCAGGCGGTTGCCGACACCGGCATCGGCAACGCCGACGACAAGGTGATCAAGAATCAGCGCAAGACTTTCGGCACCCTGCGTGACCTGATGCGGGTGCGTACCGTCGGTATCATTGAACAGGATTCCGGTAACGGTATGGTCAAGTATGGCAAACCGGTCGGCGTGGTCGCCGCGATAACACCATCGACCAATCCCGCCGCGACGCCGGTCAACAAATCCATGATGGCGCTCAAAGGCGCCAATGCAATCGTGATCGCACCGTCGCCGGCTGGCTGGAGCAGCACCAATGCGACGGTCGAACTGATGCGCGCCGCGCTGGCAAAGGTAGGCGCCCCTGAAGACCTGGTGCAGATTCTGCCGCAACCGGTATCGCGCAACATGACCCGGCTGTTAATGGAGCAGGCGGATTTGATCGTCGCCACCGGCTCGCAGAACAACGTGCGCGCGGCCTACAGCAGCGGCACACCGGCAATCGGCGTTGGCGCCGGTAACGTGCCGGTCATCATCGACAGCAGCGCCGACCTGGCCGATGCGGCCGGGAAAATTTGTGCGTCGAAAACCTTCGATAATTCCACTTCCTGTTCTTCTGAAAACTCGCTCGTGATTCTCGACGATGTCTACGAGGATGCCATCGCCGCGCTCGAAAGTGCCGGCGGTTATCGCTGCAGCGCTAACGAAAAGTCGTTGATTGCGGACAAACTCTGGATCAATGGTAATCTCAATCGCGATCTGATCGCGAAGGATGCCGACGTATTTGCGGCCGGTGTCGGGCTCGATGACAAAGCTAAGCAGGCGCACTTTTTCATGGTCGAGGAAGACTTCGATGCGGATTCCAGTTTTGCCGATGAAAAATTATCGCTGGTATTGACGGTTTACCGCGCACGCGATTTCGACCATGCGGTCAAACTGGTAACCGATATTCTGAATGTGCAGGGCAGAGGACACTCCTGCGGCATCCATACCAGTAACCCGGCGCAACCGACGCGACTCGCCGAGGAACTCGACGTGGTGCGCGTACTTGTCAACCAGGCGCACACCTTCGGCAACGGCGGTAGCTTTAACAACGCGCTCAATTTCACCCTGAGCATGGGCTGTGGCACCTGGGGCGGTAACAGTATCAGCGAAAACCTGAACTACCGGCATTTCATCAATATCACCCACCTGGTTATAGCGGTCGACGAAGACAAGCCTTCCGAGGAAGAGCTTTTCGGCGCCTACATCGCCCGTTACGGGAAAGACTGACCATGGAAACGGTTCGCGCCTGCATCGAACATCATGCCGATGCGTCACCAGAAAGCGGATTTCTGATCGCACCCGAGGGCGGTGATTCACTCAGCTTTGCGCAGCTAAAAGCGGCGCTTGACGACGTGAGCCTGCAGCTGGACGGACTGGGTCTGCCGCAAGGGGCCAAAGTCGCATTTCTGTTAAATAATGGTTACTGGACGTTGCAACTGTTTCTCGGGGTGATGGCGAGTAACCGCGTTATCGTGCCACTCAATGCGGTCGCGGGTACGGTGCAGTTGGTGCATGTACTCGACCATTCGGATTCCGAAGTCGTGTTCGTGGCACCCGAGTATCGCGACAAGCTGGATGAAATCATGGCGCATATCGAGCGCCCGATCAGGGTCATCGAAACCACCGACGAGGCTGGGCCGGCCTGGCCAGACAGTGAATCTCCTGTGACCAGTCCGTCGCCGCCTACGGCGAGCGATATTGCGCTGTTGCTGTATACCTCGGGTTCGACCGGCCTGCCGAAAGGCGCGATGTTGAGTCATCGTGCAGTTACCAGTGGTGGGCGCAACGTCACCGAGGGGCATCAACTGAAGTCGGATGACCGAGCGCTGTGCGTGCTGCCGGTGTATCACATCAATGGTGCCATGGTAACGGTGATGGCGCCGCTATACAGCGGCGGCAGCGTGGTCATGCCAAAGCGCTTCAGCGCGACCGACTACTGGCGACTGGTCGCCGAGAACCATTGCACCTGGAGCAGTATCGTGCCGACCATTATCAAGTACCTGCTGGATCGCGCCGAGCAGGAGCCGTTTGATTTCGGTAACGACGAACGTCTCGCCGCACTCAGATTCGTGCGCTCGGCGTCGGCCCCGCTGGCGGCGGTCACGCTGGAGCAATGGGAACAAGTTTTCAAGGTACCGATGATCGAAACCCTGGGCCTGACAGAATCCGCGGGCACTGTGGCAAGTAATCCATTACCTCCAGCGCCGCGTAAACCGGGTTCGGTCGGATTACCCTACGGCAACGAGATAATCATTGTCGATGACAAGGGCGAAGAGTGCCCACCGCAAGTGGTCGGTGAAATCATTATTCGTGGCAGCAATCTGCTCGACCTCTATTACAAGAATCCGCAAGCAACCCTGGAGTCGATCAGGGATGGATGGTTTTTCACCGGTGATCTCGGCAGGAAAGACGAAGAAGGCTATATCTTTATCACCGGCCGCTCCAAGGAACTGATTATTCGGGGCGGCGAAAATATCGCGCCGCGTGAAATCGACGATGTGCTCTACAAGCACGAGGCGATCCTTGAAGCCGCAGCGGTCGGCGTCGACGATGAAAACTACGGCCAGGAAGTGGTCGCCTGCGTGGTGGTTCGCGATGGTTATCAATGCAGTGAGGATGAACTCAAGACATTTTGCGAAGCCGGGGTCGGCAGGTACAAGGCGCCCAAGATTATTTACTTCTTCGACGATTTGCCAAAAGGACCATCGGGCAAGATATTGCGACTGAAACTGCCGGGGCTGATCGCAAATTCAGCTTCAGACTAATAACCCACTTGATCTAGCTGTTATTCAGCAACCTGATCGAGGTTGTACTTGGAGCGCAGGCTGGCTTTAACGAATAGCGCTACGTAGGCGAAACCTTGCGGTTTTTGTTTAAAGCAAACGATGGTGTTCGTGGTGCCGGGATCCGAGTGTGAGTAAGTTTCGTCACCATAGGTGGTCGCTTCGTATGCGCTATCTTGCTGGCCGTCGCTCTCTATTATCACGAAATAGTTGAAACCGTTTTCAAGCGTTATCTCCGCGCTTCTCAGCAACGAGAGATCGACCGACTTTTCATCCTCGCTGTTCGCGCTACCGGGGGAGGACACCTGGAAAGTGTCTTGATCCACCCGGGTTGAAGAGATCAGATCGCGGTAGTTGTCCGGTTGCAACGGTTTTGCACAGGCGTTTAGCAGTAACAGCAGTAGAACAGAATAAAAAACCTTCATTGAAGTTGGATCGCTCCTGGCTTTGCTTCCTGGCACCGGATTCTGACACTGTCAGGCGCTCGTCAGCAGGCCAATTAATTACTTTGTAAAGTTTTTGCGCTTTTTCCTGTGAACTAAGTCTCCGCAATCTTAACCGTGATTGGTTAAGATGGTAACCACTAACCCCTTAGTTCAAAACAATTTTACCCGATCTCCCCGATCGGGTTTTTTATTCCCGAAATGAATCCATGCTTGCGGCCTAAATGATGCCTGGCTGTATGCCTGTGTTGATCCTGCGAGGCCAGTCTAAACGTTAATAAACAGCAAAAGTTCATCTTTTATAATGGTTGAATCGAGCCGGTGGTATTATGCCCCGATCAAACGGCGACGATTCCTCGAATATGAAGACACTTTCTGACATCGGCCTGGTAGGCCTCGCGGTAATGGGTGAAAACCTGATCCTGAACATGGAAAGCAAGGGTTACACGGTGACCGCTTATAACCGCTCGATAGACAAGGTCGATGGCTTTATCGAAGGCCGTGCCGCGGGTAAGAATATTCGTGGAGCGCATTCAGTCGAAGCCTTGGTGGCATCCCTCGAGTCGCCACGCAAGATCATGTTAATGGTCAAGGCCGGGCAGCCGGTAGACGATATTATCGAGCAACTCATCCCGCACCTCGATTCCGGCGATATCGTCATCGATGGTGGTAACGCACATTTCGAGGACAGCATCCGCCGCACCCGCTACCTGGAGAGCAAGGGCCTGCTGTTTATCGGTACCGGGGTTTCCGGCGGCGAAGAGGGAGCGTTGACCGGTCCGTCTATCATGCCGGGAGGTTCGGCCGCCGCCTGGGAAGCGGTCAAACCGATCTTTCAAAGCATTGCAGCCCGGGTTGAAGATGGCACTCCCTGTTGCGACTGGGTTGGTGAGGATGGCGCGGGGCACTTCGTCAAGATGGTCCACAACGGCATCGAATATGGTGATATGCAGTTAATTTGTGAAGCCTATCAAATCATGAAAGAGCATCTGGGCATGTCCGCGGGCGAGATGCACGAGGTATTTGCCGAGTGGAACGAGGGTGAGCTTGACAGTTACCTGATCGAGATTACGCGCGACATACTGGCCTACGAAGAAAACGGTGCACCCCTGGTTGAAAGTATTCTCGATACTGCCGGCCAGAAAGGAACCGGTAAATGGACCGGCATATCGGCGCTAGAGCTCGGGATTCCACTGACCCTGATCGGGGAGGCGGTGTTTGCGCGCTTTTTGTCTGCGCAAAAGGAAGAACGTGTGCAGGCTTCGCGCCTGCTCAATGGCCCCGAGCGTAACTTCGACGGTGACAGGAAGGCTTTTATTGAAGACATTCGACAGGCCTTGCTGGCCTCCAAGATCGTCTCCTATGCGCAGGGTTACCTGCTGATGCGCGAAGCCGCCGGACTGTACGGCTGGAAACTGGACTATGGAGGCATCGCCCTGTTGTGGCGCGGTGGCTGTATTATTCGCTCGGTTTTCCTGGGCCGCATTAAAGATGCCTTTGATGAAGACCCGGGCCTGCCAAATCTATTGTTATCGCCTTACTTCAGCGCAAAAGTCGAAGGCGCACAGGCAGGCTGGCGACGCGTGGTCGCCGCTGCGGTTTGTCACGGCATTGCCTCGCCTTCATTGACGGCCGCACTGAGCTATTTCGACGGTTACCGCTCGGAACGCCTGCCCGCTAACCTGCTGCAGGCGCAACGTGATTATTTTGGCGCGCATACTTATGAACGTATCGATCGGCCGCGCGGTGAATTCTTTCATACCAACTGGACCGGACGCGGTGGTGACACTGCCTCTTCAACTTATGACGTCTAGGTATATAATCAGTGTTCCTGCAAATTCGCACTCATTCAACCACACGAGTCAACTTGCCTCATGAATAATGAAAACGTAGAAGAAAAAAATACCAGCAAGCGCACCACCACGGACAAGGCACTGCGCATAAACCTTGACGAAAAAAAGTATGGCACCATCGTCGAGATTGGAGCCGGCCAGGAAGTGGCGCGACAGTTTTTCAAGGCGGGAGCGGCCGCGGGAACCATCGCCAAGACCATGTCCGCCTACGACATGAAATTCTCCGATGCCATTTATGGCGTACAGGAGGATCGCCGTTACGTGAGCAAGTCACGGGTGCATGCGATGCTGGAAAAGGAATTTGACCTGGTTGTCGAGCGGGTGGGCAAGTCCCGCTCCAAGGCGTCACGCTTTTTTGCTTACGGTGCAACCATCGCTGCCAGGAGTTTCAGGGGCGACAACGAATGCCATGCCTGGTGTGGCATTCGCATACAGATGTATCCTGCCGCCGAACCTTCCGAAATCGTTGTTCATGTACGAATGCGTGACGACAATGCGGAACGACAGCAACAGGCAATGGGTATTTTTGGCGTTAATTTAATCTATGCCGCTTACTATTACTTCGAAAATGCCAAAACAATCATCGAATCGCTGACCGACAACCTCGATCAGGGGCGTATTGAAATCGATTCAATCGAATTTTACGGCCCCTATTTCGAAGAAGTCGATAACCGGGCCATCAACCTGCACCTGATCCGTAGCTGGAAAACCCGTGCCATCATGTTCAAGCCGGACGGTTCGGTCGTGATCCCCGCGGAAATGCTGTACAAGAAAAATGTGCTGACCATACGCGGTACCTTCAGACCGGTGACGCGCCTGAATGTCGACATGATCGAGCAGGGTCTGAAGTTCTTCTGCAAACTGGAGGGGGTGACTGAAAAAAACAGTGTTGCCCTGGCCGAAATATCACTCAATGACATGCATGGTAATGACCTGGGTGTGTCGGAAGAGGATCTGATTGCCAGCGTACAGTTACTGAACTCGCTCGGTTACAGCGTCATGATTACCGATTACACGCGTTACTTCTCGATGCGTGCTTACTTCAGGCAGTTCACCAAGCTGCAGATTGGTATCGTCGTCGGTATTGTCAACATCCGCCAAATCTTTGATGAAAGCAGCTACCGCGGGGTTGAAGGTGGAATCCTGGAAGGTTTCGGCAAACTGTTTCCGGACAATACTCGCCTGCTGGTCTACCCGGAAGTTGATCAAGCGGGCGAATATACCGATTTCAAGAACATAAAGCTGGCGGAAAACCTGAAGCACCTATACCAGCATCTGCTGGAAAACAGTTTCATCTTCGGTATCGACTCGAGCGATCATGAGTTGTTCAAGATTTTTTCTCGCAACGTGCTCAAGCAACTGCAGAATGGCCGGGGACAATGGGAAGAATGTGTACCGGAAGGCGTTGCCGAGGAAATTATCAAAAACAGACTGTTTGGATACCGCGACTAACCCG
>JARFPR010000081.1 GCA_029288195.1 Gammaproteobacteria bacterium
TTACAAATACCAGGATGAAAACGGTAAATGGCATTTCACCGATCAGCCACCGAAAAACAAGGCTAACACCGCTGTTACTGCGACGACCACCACCAGCAACGTCAAGGCCGACCTCAAGGATAAACTGCACCAGGCCTTCAAGCCTGCCTCGAAAATTGACGAGGCAACGCTGTCGGTGGTAACCGTAGTCACCTCCGCCGGTTCCGGTTCCGGTTTTTTCGTCACCAGTGACGGGTACATCATTACCAATCGTCACGTGGTCAGGCCAACAACATCGAGCCAGGCGAAAGACACCAAAGTGCGGCTTGCCGAATGGAAACAGCGACTCGATGATTACAAGCTGGATCTCGAGGATTACGAGGAGCGCCTAAAGGAGACGAAGCAGACCATCGACGAAGACCGGGAGTACGCGGAGTCGACTCGGGCGTCAGAAACGTACAAGGCGCAGTTCCTGCGTTATGTTAAACGCTATAACAAGAACAAGGACATACACGAGACTAATGTCAAAAAGTACCGCAAGCAGGAAAAGGAGTACAAAAAGGAAAAATCAGAGTTTGGATTCAGTAGCAGCCTGAGTAACTTTTCCAAGAAATTTACCATCACCCTCAAAGATGGCAAAAAATTGAAGGCGAAGCTGGTTAAAATCAGCAAGGATCATGACCTGGCGCTGTTAAAGCTGGATAACTACACCACGCCATTTTTAACGCTATCAGAACAGCGCTATCCCAGGCAGGGCACCAAGGTTTTTGCAATTGGAAGCCCGTTTGGAATTACCGATGCGTTAACCACAGGGATTGTCACCAAGTCCAGCAAGAAGGCGCTATTCACCGACGCCCAAATTTTGCCGGGTAATAGTGGAGGGCCATTGGTCAATGCCGACGGCGAGGTACTGGGTGTAAATACGGCGGTGTTGTCGGCCGCACAAAATATGGATGGCCTGGGCGTGGCTGTTTACGCATCGCATATCCGTAGTGAGTTCGCGCGTAACCTGGGCGGCAAGCTTTAAGGTCTTAGATTTACTGTATTTGTGCCGGGCCCAGGTCAGTCTTTAATCACGTAGTGTAAGATTTCTACCACCTGTGCCGGTGTCTCGGCCCAGGCCATCGCGGCGGCGTCAACTTCCTTAAGCGGATGCACGATATCCTCATCGTGCAGGGTGATGTAGGGCTTACCGATGGCAGCGCAGTAACCAGCATCGAACGCCGCGTTCCATTGTTTGTATTTGTCTCCAAACCGCACGATGGCGACATCGCATTTTTCGAGCAAGGTTTTGGTGCGGATTCCATTAACCTTGGAGGACTTGTGATCGCGCCAGTAGCCCGGCACCTGGGGCTTCAGCAAATCACCCGCGGCATCGCTGGCCTCGTGATCGGTCACGGGCGAGGTAAATTTTACCGGCAATTCGAGTTTGCCAGCGCCTTTGATAATCTGATCGCGCCAGTCGCTGTGTATTTCACCTGAGAGATAAATGGTCCAGGTCATTGGTTACTCCTGTTTAAAATTTCTTGCTGTTCGTAAATGTTTCTACGCCTGATTTATTTCTCCAGAACGCCACTAATTAACAATTCCAGAAATAAAGACAATGGTATGATAGCGCAACTTAGATAATTCATCCGAAGTGTCAAACTTGTCCCTGGTACGAAACCTTTCATTGATCCTGTTTGTACTCGCCGCAACCAGTCTGTTTGATTCGGCTTTACAGGCACAATCTGCGATATCACCCGGGTCTGGCGCCACAACCGAGATGCTCGAAAGTCGCATCCAGGAGATCGAGGCGTCAAACGAGCTGGATGATGTGGCCAAGAAGGTGTTGATGGATCTGTACCGCCGGGCAATTAGCCTGGCTGAACAGCAGAATACCTATGAAATTGCTACCCAGGAGTTTGTCGACTCCCGCGAGTCGTCACCACGGCAATCTGCTTCGCTACGTGAGCAGTTGGCACAGTTGGAAACCAGGGCACCGCAAAAGCTGCCGGATTCATTTTTACGCAGGCCATTGCCTCAACTTGAACAGCAGCTGCTCAGTGAAAAGGCTGACCTGTCCGGCCTGTCCACCGCTCTTGCTGAACTGGAAGTATCGCTGGAAACGCAAACCCAAAGATCACAACAGGCTCGTGAACGGCTAAATGAAGCCGGGCGACGGCAACCTGAAATCGCAGATGCGCTGCAAGCGCCGTCGCCCGAGGGAGAGCTGCCGCGCCTGGCTGAGGCTCGACGCTGGTCACTGGAGCAGGAAGCCAGAACGCTAGGTGCAGAGATCGAAATGTTAAACCAGGAATTGCTGAGCCAGCCGATGCGGATCGAATTGCTTGGCGTGCAGCGCGACAAGGCGACGCTGGAATTGAACCGGCAGCTTCAGTACGCCGAATTGCTTGAGTCGTTGGTGGTCGAACGGCGTCTTAGCGATGCAGAAACCGTAAAAGAGGAAACTGAGGAGACTGAACGAAAGGCCTTCGGCAAGCACCCGGTGTTACAGGAAATTGCACAGAATAATACGCAACTGGGTAACGAGTTAAATGAATTGGTAGTCGGCTTGGAAGACATTACCGCCGAAGAGAATAATGCCGCCAGCCAGGCCAGGCGAATTGCTGATAACTTCCGACTGGCTCGTCACAAAATCGAGATCGCCGGGTTGAGCGAAGCGCTGGGACAGGTGCTCCTCGAACAGCGGCGAAGTCTTCCCGATTCCAGTGTTTTTGCGGAAGCGGAAAAACGCCAGCATCGCCTGGTGGTTGAATCCGGACTGCGCCAGATACGCAATCAACAGGAACGAGCGCGTTTGCGTGACATCAATCTCTATGTCGATGAACTCATGGCACCATTGTCAGATACCTGGAAGACCTTGCTGCGCGATGACATATTAGCGCTGTCAGAGCTGCGGCGTGACCTGCTCGACAAGGCTATCGCGGCAGATGACACCTACCTGCAACAGCTGGGTGAGCTCGATTTTACGCAACGGCAGTTATCTGAGACGGTTTCGGCTTATAACGATTTCCTCGATGAACGCCTGTTGTGGATTCGTACCGGTAACCTGCCATCCTGGCAGATGCTTGCTTCGATCACCGAGGCGATCGGTGTCTTTGTTTCCGCCGAGCACTGGTTGCAATTAGGCAGGGCGTTGCTGTGGCCGGATTCGTTTCCATGGGTGCTGTTAATCGGCCTGGTATTGTTCGCCCTGCTGTTGAAAGGGACCGCTACCCTGCGTGCCTCGCTGGAGCGCAGTAGTCGGAACGTCGGCCAAATGCGGCATGACCGATACATTGCCACTATCAGGGCGCTTGCCCTGACTTTGTTACTGGCACTGCCCTGGCCGGTTCTGTTCACGGCGCTGGGTTTGCACCTGCAGTTCGTGCAGAGCATCGATGCACTTGATATCGATGCCCACATATACCAGACGGCGGTATGGACCGGACAGTTCGTCCCGGCGATCGGCGCGGCGTTCACGGGGATCGCCTTGTATTACTTCTACTTTGTTGCGTTTCGGATTTTCTGTGAGCCCAACGGACTTGCAGTCGCCCATTTCGGATGGAGTGCGTTAACGGCCGAAAAACTGCGTTACCAGACTCGCCGCCTGATGTCGGTTTTCCTGCCGACCGCCTTTATCCTGATAGCTTCGGTAACCTACGACCCCGCAGCGTTGGCCGGTGGCCTGAGTCGTCTGTCTTTTGTCATCGTTTTGTTGGCTTTGGCCTGGTTCTTCGGCAGAATCCTGGCGCCCGGTCACGGGGCGCTGAAGGATTTCTACGCCGCCAATCCGGGAAACCCGATCACCTGGTTTCGCTACCTTTGGCTTTTACTCGGATTGATGCTGCCAGTAATGCTGGGCGTGCTTGCCGCAATCGGTTACGTTTATACCGCAGCGCAGTTCGGTGAACGCCTGGTCGATACAATGTGGTTAATCGTCGCGATTATACTGATCCATCAACTCGTGGTGCGCTGGGTATTGCTGACCGAGCGCCAACTGGCATTTAACGATGCGCTGGAAAGACATCGAGCACAGCGCGCCGCGCAAGAAGAAGCAGAAGGTGACACAGCTGCCGAAAGTGATCACTTTCCCCAGGCTGAAGAGCCGGAGATCGATTTCGGGGCGCTTAGTGACGATACCTACAAGCTGATAAATACGGCGTTGATACTGCTTGCTGCGGTGGGTCTGTTGATAATCTGGTCTGACGTTTTCCCGGCCCTGAGCATTCTTGACGAAGTTTCGCTGTGGCAGTACAGCACGGTGGTTGATGGCGCAGCGCAGCTGGCTCCCGTCACCTTGAAAGACGTGATTTTTGGCGTGTTGGCGATCCTGATCATTATCGCCGGTGCACGCCGCCTGCCGGCACTGCTCGAGTTTGTGCTGCTGGCGCGCCTCAATATCACCGCCGGCAGTCGCTATGCGATTTCGAGCCTGACACAGTACACGATTGTCGCGGTCGGCATCGTGCTGGTGTTTAACCTGCTCGGCGGCAGCTGGTCGGAGATCCAGTGGTTGATTGCGGCACTCGGTGTCGGTATCGGTTTCGGCTTGCAGGAGATCGTAGCCAATTTTATCTGTGGATTGATCCTGCTATTCGAACGCCCGATACGTATCGGTGACGTGGTCACGGTGGGTGAAACCGATGGAGTTGTAACCGGGATTCGTATCCGTTCCACGACTATTCGTAACTGGGACCAGCAGGAATTGCTGGTACCCAACAAGGAATTC
>JARFPR010000112.1 GCA_029288195.1 Gammaproteobacteria bacterium
ATACTGATAATGACCTCGCCGGTATGCTGATGGTGCAGTACCGTGGTTGGAATCAGTTTCAAACCGATGATCGTGCTGGAAAACATCAGCGCGGATCCAACAATCAGGGCCTCGATATGGGTATAACCAAATGCCAGGCTGTAGCCGTATCCCAGCCCGAGTAAAGCCAGCGAACTGACCCCGGTAATTATTGTCGTTTTGCCGGCTAGCCTGATCAATTCCTGTGGATGCAGGTTCAGGCCCAGTAAAAACAGCAGGAAAATAATTCCGACATTGGCAATATTCTGGATCAGGTTGACATCGGAAATCAGGTTCAGGCCCCAGGGACCGATAATGATACCCAGGCCGATGTAGGCAATGATCAACGACTGGCGAATCGTTAGCGCCAATGTCGCCAGCAGAGCTGCCCCGCAAAAGACCAGAAACAGGATATAAACGATCGAGGTATTATCCATAAGTTAAAAAGATTAACACGACATCGCCCGTTGACTACCACCATTTGAAGGTAATTTATCCGGGAACGGGCCTGCGCTTGATTTTTAAAAGCAATTGCATAAGCTTGTCGGCTGTTTGAGCACCGGCAATTCACATGCTAGCTTTAGAAATCTCCAATCTTCACAAGACTTACGCCAGTGGTTTGCAGGCCCTCAAGGGGATCGACCTGCAGGTTGAAGAGGGAGATTTCTTTGCATTACTCGGCCCTAATGGCGCCGGAAAATCGACCTGTATCGGTATCATTTCGGGCCTCGTCAACAGGACCAGAGGTAACGTCAGGATATTCGGTCACTCCATCGATGACGAATTCATTCTCGCTAAATCGTTGCTGGGATCGGTACCACAGGAATTTAATTTCAATACCTTTGAACCGGTGGAGGAGATCGTTACCAACCAGGCCGGTTTCTATGGCGTACCGGCACGCGTAGCAAGAAAAGAGACCGAGCATTACCTCAAACAACTTGGACTCTGGCAGCATCGCAGATCGCAGGCACGGCGATTGTCGGGTGGTATGAAACGACGCCTGATGATTGCCCGCGCGCTGGTGCATAAACCCCGGCTTTTAATCCTGGATGAACCCACTGCCGGCGTCGACATCGAGTTACGACGCTCGATGTGGGATTTCATGGAGCAAATCAACGACCAGGGAACCACGATTATCCTGACCACGCATTACCTGGAAGAAGCCGAACGCATGTGCCGCAACGCCGCCATTATCGACCAGGGCGATATCATCCTGAACAGCAGCATGAAGCGGCTGCTGAAGCAGTTAAACACTGAAACCTTTGTACTCTACCTGCGTGACCACCTGGAACAGGCACCACAACTCGAAAGCTTTAATAAAATCATCAGGCTCGATCATCACAGTATCGAAGTCGAAGTTCCGGAACGCCTTTCGATCAACGATTTAATCCACGAACTTGAAACGCAAAATATTGTAGTCGAGCGCATGCGTAATAAAGCCAACCGGCTTGAGGAAGTATTCGTCAAATTGACGACTAAAACCGACGATGCGAGTGCTGCCTGATGCTATACCGGTTCTGGGTCGCTTATCTGACAATCACGCGCAAGGAAATAATGCGCTTCGCCCGTATCTGGGTGCAAACTATTATCCCGCCAGTGGTAATGGTTGCGCTTTATTTCATTATTTTCGGCAACCTGATCGGACAACGCATTGGTGAAATGGACGGCATGCTCTACATTGATTTCATCATGCCGGGGCTGGTAATGATGTCGATCATTACCAATTCATATACCAATGTCGTATCGTCGTTTTACGGCGCCAAGTACTCGCGTCATATCGAGGAAATGCAAATCGCGCCGGTTCCCGATATCGTGATCCTGCTCGGATTCATGACCGGTGGTGTCGTGCGCGGCATCAGCGTCGGCATCGCGGTCACGCTGGTGTCGTTACTATTCACCGAATTTAGTATTCACAACCCGCTGATCGTTCTACTGGTTGCCCTGTTGACATCCTGCCTGTTCGCACTCGCCGGTCTGATCAACGCAATTTTTGCCAACAGCTTTGACGATATCACCATTATCCCGACCTTCGTGTTGACCCCACTGACCTATCTCGGCGGAATTTTCTATTCGATCAAGATGTTGCCCGAATTCTGGCAACAGGTTTCACTCGGTAACCCGATACTCTACATGGTTAACAGTTTCCGATACGGTTTTCGGGGTACCAGCGATATCGACCTGCTAACCGCGATAATCGTCATCCTGTTTTTCATTGCCCTGCTGTTTAGCGTCAGTTTAACCCTGCTGGCTCGCGGAACCGGCATCCGCCAGTGATGGAATTGATCGATGTTGGCGTCAACCTGACCCATAAGAGTCTGTTGAGTGATCTGGATGGGGTGATAACACGCGCGCGGGATGCCGGCGTCGGGCAGATGGCCGTAACCGGTACTTCGATCGAGGAAAGCCGACGGGCAGTCGAACTCTGTAATCAATATCCCGACCGCCTGGTGTCGACCTGTGGCGTCCATCCCCATCACGCCAGTGACTGGAATGCATACAGCCTTGCCGAACTTGAGTCCATCGCACAGCACGACTGCGTGCGTGCAATCGGCGAAACCGGACTGGATTTCAATCGCAACTATTCGCCACATCCATCCCAGGAAATCGCATTTCAGCAGCAAATGGAACTGGCCGTGACCCTGAAAATGCCCTTGTTTTGCCATCAGCGGGACGCGCATAAACGTTTCGTCGAAATGCTGCGCGAATATCGTGATGATATCGAGCGATTGGTAGTTCATTGTTTTACCGACACACGCGAGGCCCTGGTTGACTGCCTTGATCTCGATTGTTATATCGGCATTACTGGCTGGATCTGCGACGAACGCAGAGGCCTGGACCTGCAAAAACTGGTGCGACTGATACCCGAAGATCGGTTGCTACTGGAAACCGACGCGCCCTACCTGTTGCCGCGAAACCTCAATCCCAAGCCCTCGGGTCGCATCAACGAACCGGCGTATTTACCCCATATTCTCGAGAACGTAGCCTACCACCGGAATCAGTCTCCTGAGGAGTTAGCCCGACAAACCCTGCAAAACAGCCGAATCTTTTTCGACCTCTAGTTCACGACGCAATCGGCCTCGGGCCGGAGTCTGCAGGTCTTATTACCGGCATTAAACAGCATCATTTAACCCGAAAAACTGGTTACATCTTCCATTATCCGTTCTAAACTTAGTCTTGAGCCTAAGGGTTTTAAACTATGAATGACCAGGTAAAAATCAATTTCTTTGCTTCTACCCCGGAGCCCTGCAGCTACCTGGACAATCGTAAATCCGTTAGTGCCTTCGCTAACCCCCATATGGATATGGATATGAAAACCTATAATGAATTGATTCAGCATGGTTTTCGTCGTTCCGGGGGCTATATCTACCGACCGCACTGCCCGAGTTGCCAGGAATGTATTTCGGTCCGGGTACCGGTGAGAAAACATGCTTATTCACGCAATGAAATGCGCGCAATCAAGCGCAATGGAGATCTGAAAATCAACATTGTGCCCGGGCGTTACCGGGACGAGCATTTCGACCTGTATAGACGCTACATTAAAAGCCGACACAGTGATGGCAGTATGGCCAATCCCAGCAAGTCCGACTATCACCGATTCCTGATTTGCGACTGGACCGATACGCTATTTTTCGAGTATCGATTCAACCGGATTTTGATTGCGGTCGCGGTTTGTGACATAACCGACAGCGGATTGTCCGCTGTTTATACTTTTTTCGACCCGGACTATGCCGATCGCAGTCCGGGCCATTTTGCAATTTTGACCCAGATCCAGGAAACACGCCTGCGCGATCTTGATTACCTCTACCTCGGTTACTGGATTCGCGACTGCAATAAAATGAGTTACAAGCGCCGTTATAAACCGCTCGAGGCTTTCCTGGGCGACCAGTGGGTCGCGCTAGACCAGCCGTCTTAATTTCTCCCAGTCAAATGCCAAACCGGGATCGGTTTTACGACCGGGTGCTATATCGCTATGTCCAGCGATGGCGTCTTTACTGATCGTGGGGTACTTGCTACGCAGACTTGCGATAAGATTTGCGAGGTTTAAATACTGATCCTCGGTATAAGCCCGGTCATCACAACCCTCGAGCTCGATCCCGATCGAAAAATCATTACAGGCTTGCTCGCCCATCCACTCCGACTCGCCCGCGTGCCAGGCGCGATCGAGGAATGAGACGAATTGCAGTATTTTACCATCCCGCTCGATCAGGCAATGGGCCGAGACTTTCATTTCACAGATCGAATCAAAGTACTCATGCTCAGCGACATCCAGGTTATTGCAAAAAAAGTTCTTAATATGGCCGCCACCGTATTCACCCGGTGGTAAACTAATGCCATGCACGACGACCAGTTTAATTTTGCTGTCGGCTGGCCTGGCATCAAAATTGGGGGACTGAATTACTTCCACGGACTGCAACCAGCCTGCATCATCAATGAAAAAACTTGTCATTCGCCAATTATCACCTGGTATCACTGAAGCCTTGAAAATTTACCTGCAAACTCCGGCACGATAGTTTATCCACCTTGAACCTGCAAGATCTCAATAAACCGCAACAACAGGCGGTCAAATGCATCGATCGGCCCTGTCTCGTACTGGCTGGGGCCGGAAGCGGCAAGACCGGTGTTATCACTCGTAAAATAGCCTTGCTGATCCACCGGGGTTACGCGCCCCATCAGATATGTGCCGTTACCTTTACCAACAAGGCAGCAAGAGAAATGCGGCAACGGGTTACCCGTTTCATCGACAGGAAATCAACTCAGGGGTTAAAAATATCGACCTTTCACAGCCTCGGACAACGTATCCTGTTTCAGGAATCCTATCGCCTCGGCTATCGGCCTGGTTTTAGCATCATGGATTCACGTGACGTCGAAACCTGTCTCGACGGACTGGCGCATCGGATCGAGCAGAATAGCGACACGATCAAGCAATCCATGTACCAGATCAGTCGCTGGAAAAACGATTTTATCGATCCCGAGAGCGCGCTTTCGAACGCCGATAATCCAACCCTGCAGGCACAGGCCAGGCTCTACGCGGACTACCAGCAACAGCTGCTGGCCTGCAACTCGATGGACTTCGATGACCTCATCATGTTGCCTGTGCAGATATTCCGCGCGCATGCCGAAGTACTGAACCGATGGCAGGACAGGATTCGTTACCTGTTGATAGACGAGTACCAGGACACCAACACCAGCCAGTATGAACTGGTCAAGGCGCTTTGCGGCGTGCGCCAGAAACTTACCGTGGTGGGTGATGATGACCAGTCGATCTACGCCTGGCGCGGTGCGCGACCCGAAAACCTGCAGCGCCTGCAACAGGATTTTCCTTCCATCGAACTGATCAAGCTGGAGCAGAATTATCGATCCACCAGCCGTATTCTCGGTGCTGCCAATCAACTCATCACCAACAATCAACACCTGTTCGACAAAAAACTCTGGTCGGCTTCAGGTGCGGGAGATCCCATTCGCGTATTGCCGTGCAAGAACGCCGAGGATGAAGCCGATCGTTTAGCTGTCGATATCCTCAGCCGACGCTTTCAGGAAAACACGCCCTGCAAGGAATTTGCGATTCTTTACCGCAGCAATTTCCAGTCTCGTAACTACGAAAAGGCCCTGCGCGATCACTCGATCCCCTACCAGGTTGCCGGCGGTAATGCTTTCTTCGAACGACGGGAAATCAAGGACATCATGGCTTACCTGCGCCTGCTGACCAATCCTGACGATGACCAGGCCCTGTTAAGAATAATCAATGTCCCGCGGCGGGAAATCGGCGCAACCAGTATTAAAGCGCTGGCAACTTACGCCGGCTCGAGGAAGCGCAGTCTCGATATCGCAATGCGAGAACTCGGCCTGCTCGAATCGCTCGGTAACCGGGCTCGGATTCGATTAAGGGGTTTCATCGATTTGATCGAGGAACTCCGACACCAGGCCCAACAGGACGATGCAATGTCGCTTTGCCGATCCCTGGTTTCAAAACTCGACTACGCCGACTGGCTCAACGAAACCTCTACCTCCAAAAAGCAGGCGGAAGCAGCGATTGAAAACGTCATGGAGTTGATCAGCTGGATCGGAAACTTGCAGAAAGATCGTGATGACCAGTCACTCGACGCTATCGTGTCGCATCTATCGTTAATGTCGATACTCGAGAACAATGAAGACAACAAGGAGCAGGATGCGGTTCAGCTGACTACCATTCACGCCGCCAAGGGCCTCGAATTTGAACATGTTTACCTGGCAGGATTCGAAGAAGACAGCCTGCCACATCACCAGTCGCAGGACGACGAAGGTATCGAGGAAGAACGCCGGCTGGCATATGTCGGCATTACCCGGGCTGCGGCCAGCCTGACACTAAGCTACGCCAAAACCAGGCAGAAATTTGGTGATTTACTGCAATGCGAACCAAGCCGGTTTCTGTATGAACTACCGGAAGCGGATCTCGAGGGTGCCGAGCACACGCTCAGCAAGCTGACTGAAAACGAAAAACACCAGCGAGGGCTGGATACCTTTGCGGACTTGAAAGCGCTACT
>JARFPR010000120.1 GCA_029288195.1 Gammaproteobacteria bacterium
CCTGCCCACCGGTTAAAATGCCTTTTTCAGCTGCATTTACCGTGGCCGGTGCAACCAAAACGGCCACTGCGATCAGCAGAGCAAACAATCGTTCCATATCTAATAATCATTCAGACCCGGTAATTGACGTCCGATGAAGAATAACGGCTTCATCAGGGAGAAACCAGTACCAGGGATCCGGCCAGCTCGCCAAAACCCTGACTGCCCTGGAATTTAAACCAGGAAGGATCCAGGCAAGGGCAGGATTAAGGTGACAGTTTACTTATCCTGCGATTAACTAAATCTGTCCCGGTTTTTATTAATTCGGATTCCAGGGATTGCGCGAGATGACGACACGGATGTCGGTCGGCTCGCCATTGTTGCACGGGTTGTTCATTTGCGGGCAATTCGAAATCACGGCGAGCACCCTCATCTGCGCCTGCAGGCTGACGTAATCGCCGGGTTTCGAGGCGCCGGGCACAAAGACGTTGACGGCCATACGGTTGCCGTCCACCGGGACATCGCAAAAAAAGTTGATGTTGGGCACGATATCTTTCCGCCCCAGGCCATGTTCGGCCAGGGCCGACAGAAAGTTCTCGCGGCATCCCGGCGCGTTTTCGACCCCGTACAGCATTCGATTGCTCGGCGCGCTGCAACAGCCGGCGATGGTGTCGTGGCCGTCGCAACTGTCGTGCGTAATGGTAAACAGGGGCCGGGCGACATCCGAATAGAGCGTGTGCCCGGCCGTCAGCTTCAGGGATTCGATCGCCTTCAGCGTATTGGGCGCGTGGTAACGCTCTTCCGGGTTATCTGCGTTGTAGCACAGGAAATCGACCCCTTGCTGGCCCTCGAGGTCGACGATGCTGAGATACTGTCCCGGCTCGACGACGCCCGACCAGGGCTTGCCGGCAGGAATGATTTCATCGAGAAGCGTATTTCGAGACATGGCGGAATTCCGTAACAAGCGCAGTGGCAGGGATCAGGCATACATTTCACACTGGTCGCGCGCACGATGTCAATGACTGGGCCCGGCACATTATGCGGTGACAGTTAACAAGATTCGAATGATTACAGGATAAGTTAACTGTCAGTCTGATTCTCCGATCGAATCGATCGATTTCTTCGTTTGGTAAAACCGGGAAAATCGAGTATTAATAGCTGTCATTTCCCGCAGTGCACCGCGCTGAAAAAAAAGAACGAGGAATCGGAGTTGAGCACAGTCGTAAGCACGGCGGAGGCACACGCCAGCCGCACGCCACAGGGCATTGCCGCAATTTTGCTCGGGATGTTGCTGTTCGTGTTCCAGGACGCGATGATGAAATCGCTGCTCGGCGATTTCTCGATCTGGCCGCTGCTGCTGGTGCGAGCGGTCGTCTGCTCGCTGGTCATGGTGCCGTTGATCCTGTATCTCGGGCCGCCACACCGGATCCTGACACCGCTGTGGCCGCTGCACCTCGCGCGCGCCATGCTGTTCGCTTTCGGCTTTTCGCTCTACTACGCGGCGTTCCCGTTCATGACCCTGGCCGCGGTGTCGACGATTTTTTTCGCCGCGCCCCTGATCACGGCGGTGTTTGCCGCGATTTTTCTGAAGGAGCAAATCGGCATCCATCGGATCAGCGCGCTGGTGCTCGGTTTCGTTGGCGTCATCATCGCGATGAAACCGGGCGCGGACTCGTTTCAGTGGGTCTCGGTGCTACCGCTGATCTGCGCCTGCAGCTACGCGACATCGCAGATG
>JARFPR010000493.1 GCA_029288195.1 Gammaproteobacteria bacterium
CCCCAGCACGAGCTGGCGAAATCACAACAGTACGGATTCGGCGGCGTGGTTTCTTTTGTCGTTGGCGGCGGGCGTGAGAGCGCCTGGAAGATAATCGATTCGACCGAGTTACTGTCGATTACCGCCAATCTCGGCGACGTCAAGACGACGATAACGCACCCCGCGACCACAACTCATGGGCGCGTTAGCGACGAGTTAAAAGCCAGAACCGGCATTGGCGAAGGTTTGATCCGAGTTGCGGTTGGGCTGGAAAGTATCGACGATATCGTCGCCGACCTGGCGCGAGGGCTTGATGGCTGAGCTATTTCGGCAACTTGAGAATGCGCTGCTGGAGCCGGATTACCAGGCCAAGTGCGAATTGACGACAAGCATTTATCAGGATTGGCGACAAGGCTCGCTAAAGCGCCAGGCGAAATCGAAAATTCTGTCAATTGATGACCCGGGGCGGCCACAAAGGCCGGTTCTGGTTGATCCTCGGGAGCTGGAACGTCGCAGCGTGTCTTCGCCGGAGGGGCGTATTCGCCTGCTGCACGCTTTTGCGCATATTGAATTCAACGCGATCAATATCGCGCTTGATGCTGTCTACCGGTTTCGTGATATGCCGGAACAATTTATTAGTGACTGGTTGCTGGTTGCAGGCGAAGAGGCCCGGCATTTTCAACTACTGGAGCATGAACTCAGGAAACGGGGAAGTTACTACGGCGCGCATCACGCCCATCGAGGTTTGTGGGATATGGTGTGTAAAACCCGTCATGACGTACTGCATCGAATGGCCCTGGTCCCACGTGTCATGGAAGCCAGGGGCCTGGATGTCACCCCCGCCATGATTGCGAAATTCAAACAAATTGACGATCGAGCTGCAGTCGAGATCCTGGAGGTCATTTACCGCGATGAAATCGGACATGTTCGCATCGGCAATCACTGGTACGGTTACCTTTGCGGGCAACGGGGTCTCGATGCGGAAAACACATTTCGCGAGCTGGTCATCCAATACATGGATGGCAAGTTACGCGGCCCGTTTAACTGGCCGGCTCGTATCGAGGCTGGTTTTCAGGAAACCGAACTTAGTGCACTGGAGCAGGGTATTTAGACCCTCGGATCACTAAGATCGAATCCCTTTTCAAGCGTCCAGCTCAGGTAACTTGGCTCTCGGCCCCAGTCCCCGAGAACGATTCGGGATAAATCAGAAGTGTATTGATGAACCGCCGGTCGATGGGTATGTCCGTGAATGATAATGCTGGCCTCGTTAGCCTTGAAACAGTCTTGTACCGCCAGTGGATTTACATCCATAATCTCGAAGGATTTCTGTGTCATCGCATCGGCACTGTCCGCGCGCAACTGGGCTGCAATGCGTTGGCGCTCTTCGAGGGATTTGGCCAGGAAATCAGATTGCCATTTTGCGCTGCGTACCATGGAGCGAAATTGCTGGTAATCCTGGTCGTCGGTGCACAGGGTGTCACCATGGATCAGGACCACCCTGTGGTTACCGAGTTGCAGAATATGTGGTTCGTTCAGTAAGGTTAAATTTACCGTTTGCGCGAAAGCCTGTCCTAACAGGAAGTCCCGGTTTCCGGCGATGAAGAATACTTCGACCTCTGACGCCAGCTGCCGCAATGCCTCGATTACGCTACTGTGCTCCGGTGCCGGGTCGTCGTCACCCAGCCAGACTTCGAAAAGATCGCCCAGGATATAGAGATATCGAGCCTTGGTCGCCCGTTGTTGCAGAAATTCCGTTATTGCATTGGTAACCTCTGGCTGACCGGCATCGAGATGACAATCTGAAATAAACAGGTATTCGTCGCTCATGCCCGCGAGCTCTGGTTATTGGCGACTGACACCGGTGATGGTAATGGTTTCAATAGGTACGTTTTGATGGCCGCCCTTGTTTCCCGTCGGAACCTGGGCGATCGCATCGACAATGTCCATTCCCTCGGTGACCTTGCCGAATACCGCGTAGCCCCAGCCCTGCATCGACTCGCTGGTGAAATTCAGAAATGCATTGTCGGCATGGTTAATGAAAAACTGCGAAGTTGCGGAGTGCGGGTCACTGGTGCGCGCCATTGCCAGGGTGCCGCGATCATTCTTGAGGCCATTGTTGGCTTCATTTTCAATCGGTGCCCGCTTGCTCGACTTATCCTGCATATCAGCCGTGATTCCACCGCCCTGAATCATAAAGTCTGGAATAACACGGTGAAAAGTCGTGTCGACAAAGTAGCCGTCATCGACATAGGCGAGAAAATTCTCGCTGCTATTGGGTGCATTTTGCATATCGAGTTCGATGGTGATATTGCCCATGCTCGTTTCAATTAGCACGATCGGGTTGCTTGCAGTAGTTTCGTTCATTGATTTGCCACCTTTGCTGTCAGGATAAAATACCAGGGATAGAATGGCTGCGAGAACGACTGCAATCGGAAGTAACGTCTTGTTCATCGGCATTCCAGTTTATTGTGAGCTGCGGATTCTACTGATTTGTCCTCGTTTATGGAAGACAGCCGGTAATTAACGGTTTCGTTGCGTGGGTGCTTCTTTTAAACTCAATGGCCAGATTCAACAAGCCGGTTTAAAGCCAAGCAATGCTGACGATTTACAATAGCTTTACCAATAAAAAAGAGGTTTTCGAACCCATCATTCCCGGCCAGGTTCGGATGTATGTCTGTGGTATGACGGTATACGACTATTGTCATATCGGTCATGCGCGCGTGCTGGTGGTGTTCGACGTGGTGTTTCGATTTTTGAAGCACCTGGGTTTCGACGTGACCTATGTGCGCAATATCACCGATATTGACGACAAGATCATAGATCGGGCCAGGGAAAATGAAGAGGAAACCAGCCATTTGACCGAACGTTTTATTCGGGCAATGCACGAGGATGCCGACGCCCTGGGAGTGCTGCGTCCTGATATGGAGCCGCGCGCTACCGATACTATTGAACCGATACTGGCGATGATCGATAGCCTGCAGCAACAGGATTACGCCTACCAGGCTGACAATGGTGATGTCTATTTCGCGGTTTCGAAGTTCAAAAATTACGGCCAGTTGTCGGGTAAGAAAATTGACGAGTTACGTGCGGGTGAGCGGGTGGATGTCGATGAGGGCAAGGCGGATCCACTCGATTTCGTGTTGTGGAAATCGGCCAAGCCCGGCGAACCTAGCTGGCCTTCGAAGTTTGGCGAGGGGCGCCCCGGTTGGCATATCGAGTGTTCGGCGATGTCGAATAGTTTGCTCGGTAACCATTTTGATATTCATGGCGGTGGCCAGGATTTGCAATTCCCGCATCACGAGAATGAAATCGCACAAAGCGAGTCCTGTAATGGGGAAAAATTCGTAAACTACTGGATGCATAACGGATTCGTTCGAGTCAACGAAGAAAAAATGTCCAAATCGCTGGGCAACTTTTTTGTCCTGCGCGAGGTTCTCGAGCGCTATCGTGCCGAGGAAATCCGATACTTTATGATCAGCAGTCACTATCGAAGCCAGCTGAATTATTCAGAGGAGCAACTCGATAATGCGCGTGCCGCGCTGCAAAGACTTTATGCTGCTTTGCAGGACACGGATGCAGTCGAGATACCTGCAGGCAGTGAATACCAGCATCGCTTTGAGCAAGCGCTAAAAGATGACTTCAATACTCCTATTGCGATTGCGGTATTGTTTGACCTGGCACGTGATATAAATCGAGCCAAGACCGAGCAACAGGACCAACAGCATGCTTTGGCGAGCTTGTTGCGTTATCTCGGCGGCATTATTGGTCTGTTGCAATCTGAAGCCGAGAGTTTCCTTAAATCGGAAGCGGGGCAGGGAACCGGATTAAGTGATGCAGCAATCGACGAGCTTATCGAACAGCGGTTGCAGGCGCGAGCCAATAAAGACTGGGCCAGTGCCGATCGTATACGCGATGAACTGGAAGCGGCGGGTATCGTCATCGAAGATGGCCCCGAAGGAACCCGGTGGCGGCGCCGATAGGAAGTGTAAGCTAAACTCTAAAGCACGACTAAATGATTGAATATAAATGGCTATTCAATTGACGATTATTGTTGATCGGCGTATTATTCCGCGCCTTGCCACCCGACGCTTAAAGCATCGGGGTGGGGTGAAGTGCCAGAGGTATAATTCGGGGTGTAGCGCAGCCTGGTAGCGCAACTGCTTTGGGAGCAGTGGGTCGGGAGTTCGAATCTCTCCACCCCGACCAATTTTTAAGTTTAAATCTGATATCGTATTGCACCAGATATCGGATAATTGTCCCGGTGGATGCGTTTTGGTCTATGGTGCAAATTATCAGGCACTGAGATCCAGGCAAGCCGACAGCGCGTAGAGTATAACGCGCAAAAGATAAAAGGAATCCGTCAGGCAGTTTGAACCAAGGATGCCTTTCTAGTCGCCTATTTTAGGCGAGTGCAAGGCGGATGCGCGCGCAGGACCGCAGTGTATTTAAATATACACGAGGATCCGAGCACGCAGCCAACGCAGCAATCGTCTAAAATAGGCGACTAGAAAGGTATCCTGAGCGCCCGTAGCTCATTTGGATAGAGCATCGGCCTTCTAAGCCGAGGGTAGCAGGTTCGAATCCTGCCGGGCGTGCCATTTTATGGTGGGCATAGCTCAGTTGGTAGAGTACAAGATTGTGATTCTTGTTGTCACGGGTTC
>JARFPR010000186.1 GCA_029288195.1 Gammaproteobacteria bacterium
ACGTGAAGTTGAATAAAAAGGTGCCGCCCGAAATACTGACTTCGCTGTCGGGTATTGATGACCCCAGCAGACTGGCAGATACCATCGCGGCACATATGTCTTTGAAACTCGATGAAAAACAGGAAATTCTCGAGATCCAGGATCCCCGCGAACGCATCGAACACATCATGAGTAAGATCGAAGGCGAAATCGATTTAATGCAAATCGAGAAACGCATTCGAGGACGCGTCAAACAGCAAATGGAAAAAAGCCAGCGTGAGTACTATTTGAATGAGCAGATGAAAGCGATTCAAAAGGAGCTCGGCGATATGGACGACGCCCCTAACGAAGTCGAGGACCTGCAACGCAAGATTGAAGAGTCAGGAATGCCGAAAGAGGCTCGTGAGAAGGCCGACTCGGAGCTTAACAAGTTAAAGATGATGTCGCCGATGTCGGCGGAAGCCACCGTGGTGCGCAACTATATCGACTGGCTGGTTAGCGTACCCTGGAAAAAGAAATCAAAAATCAGACACGATCTGTCGCAGGCCGAAAAAGTTCTCGAAGAAGATCACTATGGCCTGGAGAAGGTCAAGGAACGGATCCTCGAGTACCTCGCGGTGCAGCAACGCGTGCGTAAGCTTAAAGGCCCGATCTTATGCCTGGTGGGTCCACCCGGCGTTGGTAAAACTTCGATCGGCCGCTCGATTGCCCGGGCAACCAATCGAAAGTTCTCGCGCATGTCCCTGGGTGGCGTGCGTGACGAGTCCGAGATCAGGGGTCATCGTCGTACCTATATTGGTTCGATGCCAGGCAAAATTATTCAAAACCTGTCGCGCGTAAAGGTAAGAAACCCGCTGTTCCTTCTCGATGAAATCGACAAGATGGCGATGGATTTTAGAGGCGATCCGGCCTCCGCTTTGCTCGAAGTGCTGGACCCGGAACAGAATAATACCTTTGCTGATCATTACATGGAGGTCGAATTTGATCTCTCTGACACGATGTTTGTCGCGACTTCTAACAGCATGAATATTCCCGGGCCGTTGCTCGACCGCATGGAAGTTATTCGCATCCCGGGTTATACCGAAGATGAGAAACTGAATATTGCAATCAAGTACCTGGTACCGAAACAAATCAAGGAAAATGGTTTGAAAGCGGAAGAAATTGTGTTTCAGCAAACTGCGGTGCGTGAAATTATTCAGCGTTATACTCGTGAAGCCGGCGTGCGTAATCTTGAACGTGAGATTTCCAAAATTTGCCGCAAGGTAGTTAAGGCGATGTTGTTAAAACCGGCTACGCGGAAATTGACAATCACCTCGAAAAATATCGAAAAGTATCTTGGCGTAAAACGTTTCCGATTCGGCTCTGCCGACGAAAAGGATCAGGTAGGCCAGGTAACCGGGCTTGCGTGGACCGAAGTTGGTGGGGAATTGTTAACCATCGAGTCCGCCGTGGTCGATGGCAAGGGTAAATTTGTACAGACCGGACAACTTGGTGACGTGATGAAGGAATCGATCCAGGCTGCAATGACAGTGGTGCGCAGTCGTGCCGAAATTCTCGGGGTCAATCCAGAATTCAATGAAAACAAGGATATCCATATTCATGTACCCGAGGGTGCGACGCCAAAAGACGGCCCAAGCGCCGGTGTTGGCATGTGCACGGCGTTGGTCTCGGCGCTAACCGGTATACCGGTAAAAGCCGAAGTCGCAATGACGGGCGAAATTACCTTGCGTGGCGAGGTTTTACCGATTGGTGGATTGAAGGAGAAATTGTTAGCCGCGCATCGAGGCGGAATTACAAAAGTCCTGATTCCGGAGGAGAACGAAAAAGATCTCGCCGAGATTCCGGATAATATCAAGGCCAAGCTGGAGATTATTCCAGTCCAATGGATCGACCAGGTGCTCGAAGTCGCGCTGGCCCATCAACCGACTCCGCTGCCCAAGGGTGCCGAGGCGGCCGGTAGTACCGCAAAGCCCAAAGTTAAAGATAAAAAGTCGTCTGGAGTCAGGGCACACTAGTCGTTTATGTAAATAATGCGACTAATTTGCAGTTTTTAACGTTTTAAGGTTGACCCTCAAGGCTGCTGTTGGTTTAATTCGACGCTCTTGACGGGGGATTCGACGATCGCAAAAAGATCGTTCATCGGCAACAATAGCAAGCAAGAATGAGACTTGTGTTGCCGTCCGCCCTTCGGGCAAAAATTATATCAACTTAACCAAATGGAAAAATCTAATGAATAAATCCGAATTAATTGATGGTGTCGCCAGTGCTGCAGATTTAAGTAAAGCTGATGCTGCGCGTGCAGTAGATGGTGCAATTGCAACCATAACCCAGGCTCTGAAATCCGGGGACCAGGTAACGATAGTTGGCTTTGGAACTTTCCTCGTTCGTCATCGCGACGCACGTGCAGGACGCAATCCTCGCACCGGTGAAACCATTCAGATTAAAGCCTCGAAAGTCCCCGCATTTAAGGCTGGAAAAGCTCTAAAAGACGCAGTAAACTAGCGCCCCTTTTTTAGCTACACCGGGTGCTTAGCTCAGCTGGGAGAGCATCGCCCTTACAAGGCGAGGGTCGGCGGTTCGATCCCGTCAGCACCCACCACACAACCAGGAGTGGTAGTTCAGTTGGTTAGAATACCGGCCTGTCACGCCGGGGGTCGCGGGTTCGAGTCCCGTCCACTCCGCCATTTTTAAGGACGCTGATGGTTAGCGCTCCGTAGAAATGGCGACTTCAACAGTGACCATAAGATAATGCTGCAAGCAATACGAGAAAAGGTAACGGGATGGATTGCCTACGGCATCATCTTCATGATCAGTATTCCATTTGCTTTATGGGGTGTTAATTCCTATTTCGGTGGAGGCGAAGTCCTGCCGGCGGCGACGGTCGACGGCGAGGAAATCAGCATGCGTGATCTGGATCAGGCCTATGCAAACTATCGTCAAAGACTATCGCAAATGTTTGGCGGTAGTATCCCCGAATCCTTTGACAGCGATTCTATATTGCGAGAGCAGGTGCTGGGACAATTGATCGAGGAGTTCGTGCTGCGTCAATATACCCAGAAGCAACGTTACCGTATCGGTGATGACGAACTAAATAAAATGATTCGTGGCATGGATGCATTTCAACGCGATGGGCAATTTGATACCGAAATCTATCAATCCCAGGTGCGCTCGCTTGGTTACTCCCCCGTTGGTTTCGAGCAGGAACTAAGGCTTAACGGATCAATAGAACAGTTCCAGAATGGCATTCGAGGAACCGCTTTTGTGGTGCCTGTTTTCGAAAGCCAGTTTACCAAACTGAGCAATCAGACCCGCAAGCTGAGAATGTTAACCTATTCTGTAGATCCGGCCTCAATCCAGGTGGATGTCGGCGAGATTGAGCAGCGGTATCAATCACAGGCCGACCGATATCGTACCCCGGAGAGAGTCAAAATCGACTATATTGAATTGACCCTCGACGGTATCAAGCAAAACATTACGCTCAGCGAAGAAGATGTATTTGCGCGTTACCAGGAAAGCCAGGGAGCATATACCAGCGCTGAAATAAGAGAGGCAAGCCATATCCTGCTTAAAGTTGGAGCAGATGAGGCAGCTGACGAAGCACTTGCCAGGATAACTGAAATTCGTGAACGTATTACTAACGGTGAAAGCTTCGCTGATCTGGCGCGTGAGTTTTCTGAAGACCCCGGTTCGGCCGACAGCGGGGGTGATCTTGGCGAGATCGAGCGCGGCGTGATGGTGCAGACCTTCGAAGCGGCCTTGTTTGCAATGGATGTGGGCCAGTTAAGTGAGCCGGTTAAAACGGCATTTGGCTGGCACTTGATAAAATTACGTTCGGTTAGCGGGGGCGAGACGCAATCTTTTGAATCGCTGAAATCAGGTCTGGAAGACGAGATGAAAACCGAGCTCGCAGAAAGCCAGATTTATGATCTTGTCGAGAACCTGGCAAATCTTGCATACGAACAGCCCGATTCCCTGTTACCGGCGGCGGACCAACTGGGATTGCCGGTACAGACCAGCGACTGGTTCGATCGCTCGGCGCGAGAAGGAATTGCTGCCGAACAAAAAATAAGGCAATTTGCATTTTCTCCCGAGGTACTCACCCAGGGGCTCAATAGTGAAGCTATCGAACTTGGCGGCGACCGCGTCGTCTTCCTTCGCCTCAATCAGCGTGAGGCACCCATGCTGCAACCGCTGGAGCAGGTACAGGAGAGGATTAAGTCCGAATTGATCCAGGCTAAAGCCCGCGAGCAAAGTCTTAAAACAGGGACTGCTGCGATTGCAGATTTAAAGTCAGGTAAGACGCTGGATGACCTGGCCCGCGAATGGTCCTCGTCAATCAACGATCCCGGATTTATCGAGCGCAATCAAGCGGGCATCAATGCGGCCGTTCTTAGTCGCGTTTTCTCGATGCCAAAACCTGACCAGGGAATGGTTTTTGATGGCTTGTCACAAGCAAACGGTGAATACGTAGTGCTTGAACTATCCGCGGTGTTATCAAATGATGCGAATATCGATCGTGAGGCTCTTGATGGTCTTGCCGAGGCGCGGGGTGGTGCCGAGTACCAGTCGGTCCTGAAACTGCTAACCAGCCGCGCTGATGTCATGAGAACACCGGCAGAAGATCTTTCAGATATGTCGGCTAATTACTAGATTACGCCCATACTGACAATATTGTAGCCAGAATCGACATATATATTTTCTCCAGTAATACCTGCGGCTAAATCCGAACACAAGAAAGCGCCAGTGTTTCCCACGTCCTCGATGGTGACATTGCGGCGTAGTGGCGCGTTGGTAGAAACTTCGTCGAGTATTTTCTTAAAACTTCCGATACCAGCCGAGGCAAGGGTTTTGATCGGACCCGCCGAGATTGAGTTGACGCGTATGCCTTCGGGACCCAGAGCTGCCGACAGGTAACGAACATTGGCCTCGAGACTGGCCTTGGCAACACCCATGATGTTGTAATTGGGTAAGGCGCGTTCGGAACCCAGATACGTCATTGTGATTATCGATCCGTTGGTATTTTGCATCATCGGTCTAGCAGCTTTGGCCATCGCTGCGAGGCTGTAGGAACTAATATCGTGTGCGATGCGAAAACCTTCTCGATCAAGATTTTCAAGATAATCCCCGGCTAATGCCTCGCGCGGAGCGAATGCGACTGAATGCACGAGTGCGTCGAGGCTGTCCCAGTGACTCGCTAATTGCTTGAAAAGGTCGGTAATTTCGGCATCGCTGCTGACATCGCATGGCAGGACGATATCGGATTCAAATTCAGCTGCAAATTTTTCCACCCTGGGTTTTAGCTTGTCGTTGGCATAACTAAAGGCGAGTTCAGCGCCTTCGCGATGCATTGCCTGTGCGATACCGTAGGCAATCGATCGGTTACTGGCA
>JARFPR010000277.1 GCA_029288195.1 Gammaproteobacteria bacterium
GCACAATACGCACCGAAGTATGGCGGTTACTGTGCTTATGCTGTCTCAAAGGGAGCAACGGCGAATACCGAGCCCGAGGCCTGGACCATCGTCAATGGTAAGCTTTACCTGAACTTCAGCCTCAGCGTGCAAAAGCGATGGCGTAAAGATATCCCGGGACATATCAAGTCAGCAGACAATAACTGGCCGGGTGTACTCCATTAACTGATGACATGAATCGGCTTGATATTTGGCTCAATAACCCAAGACAGTCCTGATTATTGCCACTGCGCAGGGATTCCTTAACAGGATGCGATCACTATACTAGCAATTCCTTAGCAGAATAAATATGCACTCATGAACCAGGACGAGGTACGTAGCAAACTCGAGCTCGAAGAAGAGCGCGTTGTTATTCCGGTAGATGAAATAATCGCACTGGTGAGCGGAATTTTCGAGAATATTGGCTGCTCTGCCGGGGTCGCACGCGAGGTTGCCGAGCACCTGGCCGATGCAAATCTTTGCGGCATGGAGTCGCATGGCTTGATGCGCACGCTGCAATACGCCGATCAGTTCGAGTCGGGATATATGCGTCCCGATGTTGAAGCCGAAATCAAAACCACTGAACGCGGTGCGACGATTATCGATGGTAATGGCGGTATCGGTATTCCCGCGATGCGTCTCGCCATCGAAGAAGGATGCCGGGTTGCCACGGAGCACGGTGTCTCGGTTGTCGCGATTCGTAATGTCGGGCATACCGGACGACTCGGCGCTTTTACCGAGGCAGCGGCCTACCAGGGCTTTCTCAGCATCTGCTTCGGTGGCGGTGGTCGTGAAAAATGGCGCCAGGTAGCACCCTATGGCGGCAGGCAGGGAATGTTGCCGACCAACCCCTACAGTATTGCCATGCCCGGCGGTGAACGCGGACCGGTAATGTTCGACTTCGCGACTTCGAAGATAGCCGGCGGATGGATTTACGCTGCGCGCAGCGCCGGTGCGCGCTTGCCGGATAACGTTTTGATGAATGCGAGCGGCAAGGTAACGCGCGACCCTGAAGATTACTTTCGCGGCGGTGCAATCATGCCTTCCGGTGGTCACAAGGGATACGCGCTCGCGCTCGCTGCCGAGATTGTCGCCGAGGCGATGCTGGGCCCTACCGAAACCGAGGGTAGCTGGCTGTTGCTCACCGTTGATACCTCTCGGTACCGCGAACCCGTTCAGTTGCAGCGGATTGCCGAAGAAATTCTCGATGAATTACGAAACTGCCCACCGGCACCCGGATTCGAGTGCGTCGAGATTCCGGGCGAGCGCGAACGCGAGTATCGTGAGAAAACGATCGATAATGGTATAGCGTTGCCGCGGAAGACTTTCGATCAGATCCAGACGCTGTCGGCAAGGCTGGGCAATCGCTGATTAGTCTGTTTCGTCTGCCAGAATCAATTCATCACGCGAGTACTGACGAGTAAGCCGGATCAGGTCTTCACCGTAAAGTTCCAGTTTGCGTTCGCCGATACCCGGGATCAGTTCGAGTTCCTCGATACTGTCGGGTCGCTGTTCGCAGATCGCGGCCAGGGTTTTATCGTGCAGGATGACATAGGGTGGTACCCCCTGTTCCTGCGCCAGCTGTTTGCGATGCAGCCGCAGCGCTTCGAACAGCGGCGTATCGGCAGCCTGTAGTTCGGCCGCAGCTTTTGTTTTTTTCGATTTGACCACTCTCGACGATTTCTCGAACTTGCGCAGCAATAATTCTTTTGCGCCGTTGAGCAGTGGTTTACAGTCAGGGCTCATCTTGAG
>JARFPR010000283.1 GCA_029288195.1 Gammaproteobacteria bacterium
CTGCTGCCGATGAATGATCTGGCTGAACAGCAGCAGCTGCTCACCGGCGCCGGGCTGATTTTACAGGCCACCGGATTTACCCATAAACTGCCGCCAATAGAAAGCGAGGGACGGGCGCTCAGGGTCGGCAACCCGACCCGCGACGGTCAGCTGAGAAACCTCGACAATGGTGAAATAATCCCGCGCTGTTACGGCATGGGACTCGGTTTTAATATTCTGCCCGACAGGGAGCCGCGTGGTGAGCCCAGTTTTAACGGCGGTATCCACGGGTTTCAGTCTTACCCGCTGGCGGTAGCGCCACCGATAATCGATCGAATGATCGCAAACCTGACAATGGAGGCTAACCATTGAAAACGCATGTACAGGTGGCTCCGCAGGGGCCATCCCGGAATTCGCAAAGCGAATATCCGGGACCTCTCAGGAGAAATCAAATCTTCTTTGGAGTTTCGCAATGAAAACGCATGCACAGGCAGTGGTCATCGGCGGTGGACTGGTTGGTTGTTCGATTCTTTACCATCTCACCAGTCTCGGTTGGACCGACGTGGTGCTGCTCGAACGGGACGAACTAACCTCGGGCTCGACCTGGCATGCGGCCGCCGGGATTCATGGCCTGCACGATCACAATAATATTTCGAAGTTACAGTATTATACGATGCAGCTCTACGAGGACCTGGAAAAGGAAACCGGGCAGGGTTGTGGCATCTTTCAACCGGGTTCGCTTTATCTTGCACAGACCCGTGATCGGGAACACCAGTTACGTATGCAGGCCGCCAAGGCCCGATATTTCCAGGTCGAGTTCCACGAGCTATCGCGTGACGAGGCCGAACGCATGCATCCGCTGGCGAATTTCGATGGCATTCGCTGCATTATGTACGAACCGGATGGCGGTAATGTCGATCCCTCGGGCGTGACCCATGCTTACGCCAAGGGGGCACGCCAGCGTGGTGCCGAGATCGAGCGCTTTACGCCGGTCGTGGCAACCACCCAGCGTAGCGACGGCAGTTGGGATGTCGATACCGACAAGGGCAGCATTCATACCGAGGTTGTCATCAATGCCGGTGGTCTGTGGGCGCGTGAAGTGGCCGCGATGGCCGGTTTCGAACTGCCGCTGATGCCGCTCGAACACCAGTATTTTGTTACCGAAACCATTGCTGAAATCGAAGCGCTCGAAAAGCGCTTGCCACTGGTCGCTGATCGTGACGGTGAATACTACATGCGCCAGGAGGGGCAGGGACTGCTGGTGGGTGCCTATGAAAAAGATGGGCGCTACTGGGCCGAGCAGGGTACGCCGATGGATTTCGGTCACGAACTGCTGGACGAGGACCTGGAGCGAATCGAGGACAACCTGCTGCGCGCCTGCGAGCGCGTGCCGGTGCTAAGCGAGGCCGGGGTCAAGCGCGTTATCAATGGCCCGATGATCTGGTCACCGGACAGTTCGGCGTTGATAGGGCCGGTCCCCGAGCTACCGAATTATTTCTGCTGCTGCGGCATTATTCCGGGTTTTTCGCAGTCCGGCGGCCTCGGCCTGACCATGGCGCAATGGATTGTAGAAGGAGAGCCCGAGATGGATTTATTCCCCTGGGATATGGCCCGTTTCGGTGCCTGGGCTACCAAACCGTTTACCCGGGCGCGTACGCTGGACCAGTATGCGCACCGCTTCAAGATTCACTTTCCCTACGAGGAGCGCGAGGCGGGGCGTCCAATCAAGACCCGGCCTGTCTACGAACTTCAAAAGGAACTCGGCGCGGTGTTTGGTCTCAGCTACGGTTACGAGCATCCGCTGTGGTATGCACCAAAGGGCATGGAACCGATCGAGACCTACGGCTTCGAACGCCAGAACTGGTTCGAACCGGTTGCCGCGGAATGTCGTGCATTACGCGAGGCGGTCGGCATCATCGATGTATCCAACTTTGCCAAGTACCGGATTCGGGGTGCCGGCTCCGCAGATTATCTCGATCGCCTGGTTGCGAACCATGTTCCAACCGAGATCGGGCGTTCCTGCCTGACCCCGATGATCGGCTTACGCGGCGGAATCGCGGGTGATTTCACCATTACCAAACTGGATGACGATGATTTCCTGATGATCGGCTCCGGCATTGCCGAGCGTTATCACCAGCGTTTTTTCAATATGGTCGCCAAAGACGATAGCGTCAGCTTCGAAAGTTTTACCGAGGCCTGGGGTGGGTTCAATGTCGCTGGCCCCAACGCCCGCGAGCTACTGGAACAATTAACCGATGCCGATTTGTCGAACCAGGGTTTTCCGTTCATGCGCAATCGTAAAATCCAGGTGGCGGGCATCGATGCAGTCGCTATCCGGGTTTCCTTCAGCGGGGATCTCGGCTGGGAGATTTACGTGCCACTCGAGCATCAACTGACGCTTTACGAGGCCCTGCTGGAAAAGGGCAGCCAACTTGGTGCGCACCCGGTCGGCGGGCGTGCACTGCTGTCGTTGCGGGTCGAGAAGGGCTACGGCAGCTGGAGTCGTGAGTACTCGCCAGAGTACTGGCCGCAGGAAGTCGGACTGGAGCGTTTGATCAAACTCGACAAGCCGGAATTCCTGGGACGCGAGGCTTATCTCGAAATCAAGGATAAGCCGCCACGTGAAAAACTGGTCATGGCCCGGGTCGAAACCAGTGGCGCCGATGCCAACGGTGGCGAACCCGTTTTCCTGACCGACGGCACTCCGGTCGGGCGTGTCAGCTCGGGTGCATTTGGACATAGCGTTGGTGCATCAATTGCGCTATGTTTTGTAAAGACTGATCATGCCGTTGCCGGCAGCGAACTCGACATTGCGATACTGGGAATCCCGCATCGTGCCGTCATCCTTGAAAAGCCGCCTTTCGATGCAAAAGGTGAACGTCTGAGAGCATAACTATGGCCACTAATCCTTACTCAATTCCGGACCCGAAGGTCAACCCCGCAAACAGACCCGCGATGCGTCCGGATAACACGCCGGATGATAATGATCGCATCGAAATCGGACCGACGCCGCTGGCCTATGCGGAATGGGAAGCCGCCGGATTGCAATGCCCTGATCTCCCTGCGATGCGGCAATACCGGCTCGATCGAATCGTTGCCGGGCTTATCGAACGCGATCTTGACGCGGTGTTGTTGTTCGACCCGCTGTCGATTCGGTACGCTACCGATACCACGCATATGCAGCTGTGGAATTCGCATAATCCATTCCGCGCCTGCCTGGTCACCAGCGACGGCCACATGGTGCTGTGGGAATACGGGGGTTATGCCTACCTGTCGGAATACAATCCACTGGTGCGCGAGGTGCGTTTTGGCGCATCGTTCTTTTATTTCGCGACTGGTCAACGCACCGAGGAAAAGGCGGAATTGTTTGCCGGACAGGTCATGGACCTGTTAAAGGAGCGTGTCGGTTCCGGTCGCCGGGTCGCGGTGGATAAAATCCAGATCGCCGGTTTGCGTGCCCTCGATGCGGTCGGTATTGAGGTGATGGATGGCGAGGAACTGATGGAACGCGTGCGCTCGATCAAGGGTCCGGACGAGATCCTGGCGATGCGCTGTGCGATTAACGCCTGCGAGGCGTCGATCGCAGAAATGCGCGAACTGACCGAACCGGGAATGACCGAAAACGACGTCTGGGCGGAATTGCACAAATCCAATATCCGTCGCGGCGGCGAGTGGATCGAAACGCGGATTTTATCGACCGGACAGCGCACCAATCCGTGGTTCCAGGAATGTGGCCCGCGCATTATCGGCAACAATGAAATCCTCGCCTTCGATACCGATTTAATCGGTTGCTATGGCATGTGCACCGACATTTCGCGTACCTGGTTCATCGGCGATGGGCAACCCACGCAGCGCCAGAAAGATATGCATAAGCTTGCGCATGAACACATCATGACCAATGCCGACATCGTCAAGCCGGGGATGAGCTTCCAGGAGTTGACCGAGCAAGGCCATCACCTGCCGGATATCTATATTCCGCAACGTTATGGCTCGAAGTTCCACGGGGTTGGGTTGTGCGATGAATGGCCTGCAATCAAGTATCCGATCGACTGGGAAGAACGTGGCTACAGCGGTGTGCTCGAACCCGGGATGATGCTTTGTGTGGAGGCTTATGTTGGTGAAGTGGGTGGAGCGGATGGAATCAAGCTCGAGGATCAATTACTGGTGACCGAAGACGGTTACGAGAACATGGTAGTCTGCCCGTTTGATCCCCTGCTGATGGCTTGAATGTGATGTCATTTCCGCGTAACGACGAGGTTAGACGGTAACGACAATGAACATACTTTTTATTACCGCGGATCAATGGCGGGGCGAGTGTTTGTCGGCCCTTGGTCATGCGCATGTGAAGACACCCAACCTCGATCAGCTTATCAATGAAGGCGTGCTGTTCAGGGATCACTTTGCCCAGGCCACACCCTGCGCCCCCAGCCGCAGCTCGATGCATACCGGCATGTATATGCAAAGTAATCGATGCGTGGTCAACGGTGCACCGCTCGACAGCCGCTTCACCAACTGGGCCCTGGAAGTCAGGGCCGCGGGTTACGAACCTTCGCTATTCGGCTACACCGATTCGGCGATCGATCCACGGGGGCTGGATCCGGAGGATCCACGACTCAAGCACTATAGCGAACCCCTGCCCGGGATCGGTCCGTATACGCCGATGCGAGATGAAGTTTCGACCGAATGGGTCGAATACCTGCGTGACAAGGGTTACCCCCTGCCGGAGCGCCCGTGGAGTCTGTACTCCGAATTACGCGAGGGCGTCGACTGGGCTGCGGGTGGTAAAGCGGTACTGCCGCTCGCAATTGAGGCCGAAGACCATGAAACGCATTACATGGTCAATCGCTGTATCGACTGGATCGAATCACAATCGACGCCCTGGATCACCCATTTATCATTGCTACGACCGCATCCACCATTTGCTGCGCCCGAACCCTACAATAGCCTGCATGATCCCGAGGACATGCCCAGGCCATCTCGCGGTGAATCGCCGGATGCGGAATCCCCACAACATCCGTTACTGGACTACTTCATAAACCATAGTCGCTTTCGTGCGCCCGATTCGAAGCGCCAGACCCAGCAGGATATGGTCAATTACTTCGGCCTGATACAGGAAGTCGATGACAACCTGGGTCGTCTCTTCGATGCGCTCAAGGCCAGCGGTGAGTGGGAGTCGACGTTAATTATTTTTACCTCCGATCACGGCGAACAATTAGGCGACCACTGGTTGATGTCCAAGCTGGGCTATTTCGATCAGTCTTATCACATCCCGCTGATTATTCGCGATCCACGCAGCGAGGCTGATGCCGGTCGTGGCCAACAGATTCGAGGCTTCAGTGAAAATGTCGACGTGATGCCGACCATGCTCGACTGGCTCGACATCGACATCCCGAGCCAGTGTGACGGATTTTCGCTGTTACCGGCATTGCGCAACGGTGCAATGCCGTCGGGATGGCGCGAGGAAGCCTTCTGGGAGTGTGATTTTCGTAACGTCAGGGACGACAGCCTGGAACAACATCTCGGCATAACCCTGCACCAGTGTAACCTTTCGGTGATTCGCGACCATCACTATAAATACGTCCACTTCGGTGCCTTGCCGCCGCTGTTTTTTGACCTGCAGCAGGACCCGGGTGAGTTCGTCAACCAGGCGCAAAACCCGAAGTACCAGGGGTTGGTGCTTGAATATGCACAGAAAATGTTGTCGCTGAAGATGAACCACGCTGAACGGGGATTAACCGAAATCATGTTGGGCGAGGGAGGTGCGGTCACGCGTCGCGCGCCACCAAGGAAACTGGCGTCCTGACTAGTGCCCAGGAATAAGGGGACATCCGCCGTCCCCAATTTTTAAAGCGAGTTAAGCGTCCAGGCCTTTTTTAACGGTAGCGAGAACCTCGTTGCCATCGCCGAGATATTCAAGGTCGTCAAAGCTGGACAGTCGTGCCATGGCGATGCCGCGCCCATGCGGATCAAAAGCGCGCTGCGGATCAAAATCCAGGTAAGGGGTCCAGTCAAATCCCTGGCCCTGGTCACGGATTCTGATCTGCACCGTATCGGCCTCGACCTTAAACTCGAGTTCGATGTATCCGTTGGAATTTTCACTCGCGCTGAGTCTGCGTTCGACTTCCATTTGCCAGGTCCCGCTGCGCATCAGGTTGCTTTTTTCTGCATAGCCGATTTTCAGGTTGCCGTGTTCCAGAGCGTTGACCAGCAGTTCGGAAATTCCGGTAACCACGCGCTGCGGTTGTGGGCATAAATGGGCTACCTGCGTGGCAACCAGGTTACATTGGTGCAGGTTATGGATACGAAATCGTCCAAAGGTCATGAGATCGAAAATCTTGCGACCCTCGCGTAGCGAATCGAGTAGCGATTTTTCGTGCAGCCTGCTGTTTACCGCACCACGGATCATGGATTTGAGAATTTCGCCATCGTAAGGTTTGGTCAAGTAATAGGAGGCACCGGCTTTTAGTCCTGCGACAACGTCGCTACTCGCGGCTTTTGCAGTTTGCATGATGACCGGGACGTGTACCAACTCCTCAGTGTCCTTGATATTGCTCAGTAATTGCATGCCGTCCATGCCGGGCATCATTCGATCAAGGATTATCGTGTCGTAACGAGCTGGGTCTGCTTTCAGCTGCGACCAGGCCTCTTCTCCGTTGTTCGCCCTGACCAGCTCGTAGTTTTCTTCTTCGAGGTGCGCGCAGATAATGTCGAGATTGATGGGCTCGTCGTCGACAATCAGTATACTAACCCTGTTGCTGTTCAACCCGGGTTACCCCGATGGCTTGTGGCGGGGTGACGAACTCCGGGGAGGCATTGGTCAATATCCAAGGTATTTGTCATAGGTAAATCGAGTAGGTTAAATTTATCTCATATTGGCCCGAAGCCATAGGGAAATATCGCAGGAAGCCGATTAAATTTTTCAATTGTTGATGAACTGGAATGAGACTAGGGACAGTGTCACTTCGCGTAGAAACTTTGAGTATCAAACTGAATTCCAGATGAATAGTTCGTTTTTCAGCGACGATTTCAAGGCGCAGCCATACTGGTGGGATCAAACTCCCAGACCGGTCACGAAAACTGATGCCTTGCCCGAAAAAACCGATGTTCTGGTTATCGGTTCCGGCTATACCGGGTTGCATTGCGCGCTGCAAACCGCGAGCGCGGGACGACAGACCACGGTCATCGATGCAGAAGCCGCGGGCTGGGGTTGCAGCACGCGCAACGGCGGCCAGATCAGCGGTGAAATAAAACCCGATTACGATACCCTTAGCCGTCGATACGGCAGCGATCGTGCCTATGCGCTGATCAAGGAAGCCCGTCATGCGCTCGAGTGGTTAGGTGAATTTGTTGATCAACAGAACATCGATTGTGACTATCAACGCTGTGGACGCTTCCTGGCCGCGCACAGTCCGCGCCAGTTTCAGGGTCTTGTTACCTATGCGCGCAATCAGCCGCGCGGACTCGAGCAGAATTTACAGATCGTCTCTGCTAAGGATCAGGCCAGTGAGATTGATAGTTCTTACTACCATGGCGGCCTCGTAGTCGAGCGTCATTGTTCACTCGATCCCGCCAGGTACCACTCGGGCCTGATGCGCAAGGTTCTTCGTCTTGGGGCGCAAGTCATCGGCCACTGTGCGGCGATTGCTGTCGAGCGCAGTGCCGACGGTTACAAGGTCGTCACCAGCCAGGGCACAATCCTGGCCCGGGAACTGGTGGTTGCAACCAACGGTTACACCGGCGAGATGACACCCTGGCAGCGACGAAGAATCATTCCGATTGGGAGTTACATGCTCGCGACTGAGCCGATGGATCAGGAGCGGGCGAGTCAGTTGATGCCGCGACGCCGCGTGTTCAGTGACACCCGCAAGATCGTCGTTTATTTTAGACTTTCTCCCGATGGACGCAGTTTGTTATTTGGTGGACGGGTTTCGGTGTTCGAGTCTGATCCCGTCAAAAGCCTGCCCGCACTGCGGCAGGAAGTGTTGCGCATATTTCCACAACTGGAAGATGTCAGGATCAGCCATACCTGGATGGGCTTTGTTGGTTACACCTTCGACCATTTGCCGCACCTCGGTGTTCATGACGGGATTCATTACGCGATGGGCTATTGTGGGTCGGGAATCTGCCTCGCGAGTTACCTCGGAAAGCAAATTGGGCTGCAGTTACTCGGCAAGGCAGAGGGATATAGTGCCTTCAACCAACCGGATTTCCAGACTCGACCTCTCTACAGCGGCAAGCCCTGGTTCCTGTCGGCCTCGGTGCGCTACTACCAGCTGCGGGATCGCCTCGGCTGATCGGAGCGGACACCTGTCAGTTGCCCTCGACGATGCAAAGGTCGCGCTCGGCGGCATCACGCGCGTAGGACAGTGCCTCGCGGTAGGCGTCAGAATGGTAACAACGCTCGGCATCCTCGACGCTCGGAAAACGTACCACGACATTGCGGGCACGCTCGTTACCTTCGAGCCAGACGGTGCGCGTGGCGCGTGCCAGGAATTCCCCACCATGCGCTTCAATCGCGGCAGTGGCGCGCTTGGCATACTCGCCGTAAGCGTCGGGGTCGGTGACATGAACGTGGGCAATCCAGTAGGCAGCCATGGGGTTTCCTCTCGAACAGGTGAATTTGAAAGGATTGTTATACTAGAGCGGATATTGTAAGAAGGAAACTATTTTTACATGCCTGTTAAGGGTAATTTCTGTTGTGGATGATTCGAAAATAAAGCGCCACCTGGACGCATTGGCAAAACTCGATCCGGAGCTGCGGCGTGGCCTCAAACAGGTGCACTATCCCGCGCCGCGCATCAGGAAGCAGGGATTTGAAACCCTGCTCTCGACCATCGTCGCGCAGCAAATTTCGACCGAAGCTGCTGCTGCAATCATGCGCAGAGTGCATGTGTTGTTGCCAGTAATGGAGGCTGAAGAGGTACTTCGATTGCCCGTGGGCGCGTTGCGGGCGGCCGGTCTCTCTGCGCGCAAGGTCGAGTATGTCGAGGCTTTGGCGCGGGCGATTGTTGATAATCATTTTGACGTGACGCAGTTGCCCGGGATGGACGACCAGGCGGCAATTACGTCAATCACTTCGCTCAAAGGATTTGGCACCTGGAGCGCTGAAATTTACCTGATGTTTTCACTGCAGCGCAGCGATATTTTCCCGGCTGGGGATCTTGCCCTGCGCATAGCGCTGCAGAAGCTGAAAGGTATAGAGGAGCCCCTGAACCATAAACAGGCCCGTGAGCTGGTCGAGCCATGGTCACCATATCGCAGTGCGGGCAGCCTGTTTTTATGGCACTACTACCGGGGTGCGCCAACCTGATGAACGATTGAATCATGGCTTGATGAATAAGCGCATACTAATTATATTGGGCCTTAATGAACAAACTCGTCAATCTTGAGAAATACCCGCTGGACCGGCTTGACAGCCCTGCCGGACAGAGGCTGGTTGCGCAGTGCATCGATGATCTCGAGCATGAAGGCATGTTCACGCTTAAAGGTTTCATGCGCCGCGAGGTAATCGACGAAATATTGCCGGATCTGCTGCAGAAGTTTAAGCACGAATCTTTTTTACACAGGCGTGAACATAACATTTACTTCAGCGATGACCTGGCAGATATTCCGGCCGATCACCCGGCGCTCGCGCGGGTTAACACCGTCAATCATACGCTTTGCGGTGATCAACTGGCGGAGCCCCTGCTTGCCATATATCGATGGTCGGGACTTACCGAATTCCTGGCCAGGATCATGGACATACCGAAGCTGTACCCGATGGACGATCCGCTTGCCTGCGCCAATATTCTGGGTTACTACGAGGGTGAGGGTCTGAACTGGCATTTTGATCGTTCCGAATTTACAACAACCCTGCTGCTCCAGGCCCCGCAGGAAGGTGGTGAATTTCAATATCGGCAGGGATTGCGCAGCGAACAGGATCCTAACTACGAGGCTGTCGCCAGGCTGCTGCGCGGCGAAGATAGCGAAATCGCGTCACTGAAACTGGGTGCGGGTGATCTGAATGTTTTCAAGGGCAAGAATACGGCGCACCGGGTATCGCCACCCGTGGGCAACCTGGCCCGGTTGGTGACCGTTTTTTCTTACTACGAAACGCCCGGCAAAGTATTTTCTGACGAGGAAAACCTGGGTTTTTACGGGCGCACGAACGCTTGATTAAAATAGTCCGCTCACGGGGCAAGAATAAAAAAAGCCGCGACTGGGGAGTCGCGGCCAAAAGTGGGATGGTAATCCCTTTGGAGGTAAGTCAGTAAGCTAGCATTTGCTACCGAACCAGGAAGGTGTCTGGTTCGGGTTCTCGGGGTCGCAAGTCTGTGCACCCATCCATGCTGTGTAGGTGGCCGGGTTCATGTAGACCATGTAGTTCGCCGGGTTCATTGTTTCCTGGTACATCGCAGGGTCTATCATGTGCATGTATGAAGCCGGGTTTATCCAGTAAGTCATCGTTTGCGGATCCATCATGACCTGGTACGAGGCCGGATTCATCCACGCCATCATATTTTCGGGTTTGGTGAATTCCATGTAGAACTGCGGTTGCATGAACTGGACATAGCTTTTCGGGTTCATGAATGTCATATGCATAGGGATATGGGTTTTTGGATCAATCCATTTCATCCATGCGCCCGGATGCGCGGCATTAAAAGTTAGCTCGGTCGATATAGCTGGCAATTCAGTAGCTGCCATGGCGCCCATCCAGTTGTTGGGGTCAAACCAGTTTACGTTGGTTGTAGATACGGCCGGTTTGGCTCCAGCTTCAACGGTCTGGTTGGCATTTGAAGTCAGGCTCAGAGCCAGCAGTGCCGCAGATGTCAGCGCAATTAGTTTACTTTTAATCATAAATTTTCCGCCTGTTATTAATATTGATCGAAAGAGGTTTTAAATCTGTAGTTGATTATTAACTATATAAGTAAGTTCTAATATACTTATAAAGAGTTATGCGCTCTATCCCTATTTGGGTAGTCACAGTGAGCGGGATTCGACTGGCTAAGCAGACACAGGCCGAGTGAAGCGATGAAAACGCAGCGTCAGCAGGCAGGCGGCTACCGCCAGACCAGCTGCCAGGCCCCACCATAGACCCACGCCATCGAGCCCGTAGTGAAATGCGAGGATCGAGCCGCCACCGATGCCGAGAATCCAGTAACCGAAGCCCGCGATCCACAGCGGCACCAGGTTGTCTTTCATGCCTCTGAGCGCGCGTGCGGCAGCAGCCTGCAGGGCGTCGAATACCATGAACAGGGCTCCGATATAGAGGAACTGGGTCGCGAGTGTCGATACCCTGTCATATCCCGGATCGTCGGGCGAAATGAAGACCAGGATTATTTGTTCGGCAAACAGCAGCGGAACCGCGACCATGGTCGCGGTGATTCCGATCACCAGGGTCATGCCGAGAAACCCGGTTCGGCGGGCCTCCGGCAAGCTGTTTCGACCTATTGCGTGGGCCACGCGGATCATCGTTGCCTCGGCAAGCCCGAATGCAATCACGAAAGGAATGCCGATCCAGGCCACGGTAATTTCGGATGCGGCGAGAGTTTTTGCCCCGATGACTCCTGACAGGATCGAGGTGGCCATGAACAAACCGGCTTCCAGAAAAGTAAGGCCGGCCACCGGCAGGCCGAGCCAGAGAATTTCCCGGCACAGGGGCCAGTGTAGCTGCCATTTCGATCTGAAAATCCCGTAGTTACGGAACAGGGTTTTACGATAAACATGCGCTAACAGGGCGAAAAACATGAACCAGGAGACGAGGGTGGTCGCGAGTCCGGCGCCGAAAAGACCCATCGGCACCAGCCCGAATCCGCCGTAAACGAACCACAGGGTTAGCAGGTAATTCAAGCCGACGGCCGTAATCGAGATCACCAGGATCGAAACCGTTTGCGATAATACCGCAACAAAGTTGCGCAATATCGCAAACCAGAGTACTGGCAATACCGCCCCACTCAAGCCTGTCAGGTATCCGCGCGCCAGCTCGACGACCTTTGTGTCCTGATCGGTGACGATCAACGCCAGGTCCAGGTTCCAGATAAGCAGCATTGCGGGGACACCCAGTCCGGTAGCGACGATAAAGCCCTGTCGGACCGAATTCCCCAGCTCCTTTTTTTTGCCGGCACCGAATGCCTGTGCCGCGAGCA
>JARFPR010000506.1 GCA_029288195.1 Gammaproteobacteria bacterium
TATGATCATCCCAAAACCCAGAAACGGGACCACCAAGATCAATCAACAATAACCAGACTGAAGACAAAGACATGAATACTGTAAATCCCTCCGTAGTTAAAGTGCCCGAAAAACCAGGCCTTATAGATGGTTTTGCCAAGAGTCAGCTCCTAAAGCGCCTGCAACAGATGCCGCGTGGTTACCTGTTGATTGAAGATGGCGACGAGTTACATGGTTTTGGAAATCCGGCTGACGAGATTGATGTCAAGGCAAAGATCGTGATCCAGGATCCCGGTACCTACAGGGATATCGCCTTTGGTGGCTCCATCGGCGGCGCAGAGGCCTATATGCTGGGTAAGTGGACCACACCGAACCTGGTGGACGTTGTGCGCCTGATGTCGGTCAATATCGATTTTCTGAATGAAATGGATGATTCAAAATCTGTGCTTCAACGTGTCGGGGACAAGTTTTTTCACCTGCTCAACCGCAATACCGAAAAGCAGGCGCGTGACAATATTTCGCGGCATTACGATTTGAGCAACGACTTTTTCGAATTGTTTCTCGATCCGGAAATGATGTACTCGGCGGCAATCTTTCCAACAGCAGATACCGACCTGGATGAGGCAGCGCTGCACAAGCTAGAGGTTATCTGCCGAAAACTCGAGCTCAAGCCCAGCGATCACCTGCTTGAAATTGGAACCGGCTGGGGCGGCCTGGCGATTTATGCGGCCAGGCATTACGGCTGCCGGGTTACGACCACAACGATTTCACGAGAACAGTACGATACTGCAACCCGGCGAGTGCAGGACGAAGGCCTCGACGGAAAGGTCACGGTTCTATTCGAGGATTATCGAAACCTGAGTGGGCGTTACGATAAGCTGGTCTCGGTGGAAATGATCGAGGCGGTGGGTCACGAGTTCTACAAGCAGTATTTCAGCGGCTGTGCGGCGTTGCTGAAGGATGATGGCCTGATGTTACTGCAGGCGATTACGATACCGGATCAACGTTACCAGTACGCGCGAAAGTCGGTTGATTTTATCCAGCGTTACATTTTCCCGGGTGGCTCGTTACCAAGCCATGAAGCGATTATTTCGTCAGTCAGGTCGAACACCGACTTGCTGATGGTTGGGATGCAGGAGATCGGTCAAGACTACGCCAGGACACTGGAAGTATGGCGTGAACGTTTTTTGGCGAAGCTGGATGAAGTCAAGGCACTGGGTTTCGATGACTATTTCATCCGCATGTGGAACTACTACCTGTGCTACTGCCAGGGCGGGTTCGAGGAGCGTATTATCGGCACCTCGCAAATTCTGTTTGCAAAACCTGATTGGCGCAGAACTGGCCAGTCCTAGTTGAGCGGTGACGTCGCGGCGTGAAGAAGATACTGATCAACCTGGCACTATTCCAAATCGGCTGGTTCGTTTGTGTTATGGGTGGCGATGTCTATGCCGTGGTTTTTACCATTGCGGCGTTACTTATCCATAATTGGCTGGTGCTGAGCAATTTCGTCGTGTGGAAGCTAATCGGCATCGTGGTGATTGTCGGCTGCCTGTGGGATATGCTAATGGCGCAAACCGGGGTCATTCAATACAGCAATACCCTGATACTCGGAATCCCGCTTTGGCTGGTATGCCTGTGGATGTTGTTTGCGACCACTTTCATGCACGGCCTGTTCTGGATGAATCGACATCTCCCGCTGGCGGTGATATTTGCAGCGGTGCTTGGACCGGCCAGCTACTGGCTGGGGAGCAATTTGACAGACGCTGAACTTGGATTGCCGTTGATGACATCACTGTTGATCATGGCCGTCGGTTGGGCGTTGTTGTTTCCATGTGGAATCTACTATGCAGGAAGACTGAAATCATGAAGACCGGAACCAGAATCAAACGTTGCTCGATCAGTTTTATCGCTTTGTCCATGCTGGCAATAGTGCCGGCCGGTTATGCCAATGATATTGTTGCCCAGACCATCGGCGAGGCCT